>JAOTYQ010000630.1 GCA_029861725.1 Acidimicrobiia bacterium
CCCCTTGCGGCAACACAACGGCCAGCGACTGGTGATTCCAACTTGGGACCAATCAAGAACCGCCCGACCGGAACCCCCGGAGGCCCGGCGAACCGAGACAGCCCTCCAGCAGCCCACGCTGACCCGGTGCGCGATTCCGGCAACGCTCATCACACCGTCGGTGGTCTCGTTGTCGAGCACCTGAGCCGTCCGGCATCCGGTTCTCGCGGTGCTCGGGGCAAGGTTCTGTTCTGGTGATACCGAGCGGATCTTGCGTTGGTCACCGGTGAATCCCGCGTCGGGTGATGGAAATGGCGGTCAAGAGAGGTGATAGAGCGCCAGGTCGGGAACCGCATCGGGGAGATTCCCGATCGACGACCAACTCTCGCCAGGTTCGGAGCCATCCCGGACGGGCTGATCGGGCATTGTGGATCGGAGCAACTGGCCGCATCGCCGACGTGCGAAGTCGACGGCCAGCGGCCTGGTATGGCTGAACTGACGCCGGCGGAGCGGTGGCTCCTGCTATGCCTACCCACAGTCGTAGTCGACAGCGACACCGGCCTCGTCCGCTTGGGCCTCGGCCTCGAAACAGATGGCGCTGAAGCGTTCGAGGGGCTCCTGCGTCTCTACAAGGACTGAGACGAGTTCTTCCTCGCTGGACACGTCGGCCAGGGCACTCAGTGCGTCATCCAATGAGTCGATTGCGTCCCGTCCGGCCAGGACCGCCCGGTCTTGGAACTCTGTCAGCTCGTCGGGCGGGTTCAGCGCGGTCTAACTCGGGGCCGTTGTAGGCGTCGAGAGTGGGCGTCGTTTCGACGACCTGCGATAGGGCCCTCGCTCGGACTCCGGGCACCGCCCTACTACCAGCGAGCGTGGCCACGGGACCTCCGGCCCTATCGACATCGCGGTGGTTGGACTTCCGTGGCCGAGAACAGACATCCGACCGACGAGGAGAGCTGAGCAGACGTGATGAGACGACGAGGAGTGGTGACCATCGGGGCCGCGTTGTTGGTGGCGGTCCTCGCTCTGGCGGGTACCGCAGCAGAGGCATCCAAGGGGCGGGCCCGTCCCTTCAAGGGCGAGTACGTCGCCGACTTCGCCATCGTGCCCGACGGTGACTGGTGCGATCCGCAATCGGGGACGACCCCCGTGCTCATAGAGGGCCACGGCCAGATGACCCACCTTGGACGATTCACCTTCGAGGCACGCCATTGCACCGACCCCGTGACCGGGACCTTCGCTGACGGCGTCGGTGTCTTTGTGGCCGCCAACGGAGACGAGCTGTGGGCCACCTACGACGGCGAGTTCCTGGCTCCGCTGCCTGACGGGACGCAAGTCGTGGCGTCGACCCACACCTACGATGGTGGAACCGGTCGGTTCACCAACGCCTCCGGTGGCGCTGACGCCCCGGCCTGGTTCGTCTTCACCTCCGAGACCGAGGGCCCGCTCTGGGGGACGGTGGACGGGACGCTGGCCTACGACGCTTCGGACCGGAGGAGCTGAGCGAGCGGCCGGCGGTCGGAACCGGCCCGTCGACGACCCGGCCCGAGCGTCACGTGCGGCGGTCAGGCTCGTCGTTTCCGATCACCTGTGCCGTCCGGCATCGCCGGTTTGTCAGCGCTGAGCCGAATGCTGAGTGAACGACTGGTGTCTATCCGGTTGGTGACCAGTGCGAAGCCGAGCAGTGGCCTCACGACTTCCGCCACGCAAGCAAGCTACCTCCTAGTGTCCTGACACAGAATTTGTCTGAGTATTTTGGTGGTTCGGGAATTTTGTTGTCCGGTGGGCGTTCGTGGTTGTAGACACCAACCACGAGGAGACCGGGCTATGGGCAAGCGAGGAAGACCAGCAGCAGAGATCGATCTGACCGATACCGAGCGAGACACGCTGCAACGCTGGGCTCGGCGGCATTCGACGGCCCAGTCGCTGGTGCTACGGTCGAAAATTGTGTTGGCCTGCGACGACGGGTCGACGAACAACGAGATCGCCCGAGATCTCCGGTGCAGTGCTGCGACCGTGTCGAAATGGCGGCGACGGTTCGCGGCCAGTCGGCTCAAGGGTCTGGCCGATCTGCCCCGTTCGGGGGCGCCGCGAACCATTCAAGACGACGTGATCGAGAAGGTCATCGTCGACACCCTGGAAGCTACCCCTGGCGAGGATACGCACTGGTCGACACGGGGCCTGGCTCAAAAACATGGGATCTCCCGTGAGGCTGTGGGCCGGATCTGGCGGGCGTTCGGACTCACACCCCATGTGGTCGATGAGTTCAAGATCTCACCCGACCCGCTGCTGATCGACAAGATCCGCGACATTGTCGGCCTCTACATGTCGCCGCCGGTCAACGCCGCCTGTTTTGCTGTTGATGAGAAACCCCAGATCCAGGGGTTGAACCGGACCGCACCGATCCTGCCGATGCTGCCAACCACCCCGCAACGCCAATCTCATGATTATGTCCGCAACGGCACCATCGACCTGTTCGCAGCCATGAACCTCGCATCGGGCGAAGTCATCACCGCCCTACGCCCGGATCACACATCCAAAGAGTTCGTGAAGTTCTTGAACCAGATCAACCGGGAAGTCCCCGACGATCTCGATGTCCACATCGTGTTGGACAACCTGTCCACCCACAAGACCGAAGCAGTCCACAAATGGTTGCTCCGCCACAACCGGTTCCACCTGCACTTCACCCCAACGTATGGGTCCTGGATGAACCTGGTCGAACGCTGGTTCTCCGCCCTCACCACCCGCAAACTCCAACGCTCCAGCCACGACAGCATCAAAGAACTCGCCGACGACATCACCGCCTGGGTCGAAGCCTGGAACGACAACCCCGTCCCCTTCATCTGGCACAAGACCGCCGACGAAATCATCGAACGACTCGGCCGCTACTGCGACCAAATCCTCGCCAACGATTAACCCAACGAACCTCTGTGTCAGGACACTAGTGCTGGCGCGCGGAAGTGAGGCCCGTGTTCATCATGCTGCTTTCAGGGGGTCGGCGGCGTAGGTCCATTTGAATGGTTGGGCGGTCTGGTCGTAGTCGGCGATGAAGCCGAGGAGCTTGGCGATCAGGTCGTCACGGGATTCGAAGCTGCCGTTGCGGATGACCTTGCGTTGCAGGATCGAGAAGAACAACTCGATCTGGTTGACCCATGACGCGTGCGGAGGCGTGTAGTGCACGACCCAGCGAGGGTGGGCGGCGAACCAGGCCTGGGTGTGTTTCGACACGTGGCTCGACCCGTTGTCCAACACGACATGGATCGCCAAGGCCGGGTCGACACTTCGTTCGATCTCGTCGAGAAACGCGCAGAAGTTGACCGAGTTGTTGCGGCCCGGGATCGGCTCGGCCAGCACTTGGCCGGAGTGCACGTCGAGCGCGGCGAACAGCGACGCGGTGCCGTGACGGACGTATTCGAACTCGCGGCGCCGCCGCCGTCCGGGCTTGGGGTTCTGGTCGGGATGCTTGCGGGACTTGGCCTGGATCGAGGTCTTCTCATCAACCGACAACACGAGCGCCTTCTCGGGCGGGTTCAGGTACAGGCCACAGACGTCACGGACCCGGTCCCAGAAGTCGGGGTCGTCACGACGGTTGAGCCAACCCCGGACCTTGGTGAGGTCGATGTCCATCGACGACAGGATCCGCCACACCTGTGACACCGACACCTGGATGCCGTCGGCGACCAGCTTGGCGGCAACGTCGAAATACGTCCACGTCGCGACCGGATCAT
>JAOTYQ010000097.1 GCA_029861725.1 Acidimicrobiia bacterium
CCACGCTGCCCCGGGAGGCGTTGACATAGAGGGCGAAGCGGTCGTCGTCGTCCTGGGCGATTCGGTAGAGACAGCTCTTCGCCCCGTCGTCCTCCGACGGCGGCGGGAAATCCTCGAGGGGGAACAGCTCCCGCCGGGCGACCAGCTGGAGGAGTCGATCGCGGATCGCCTCGACTCCGGCTCGGGTAACACCTTCCTCGGCCTCGATCGCCCTGATGTCGGCCATCGTCTCGTCGATGGCAGCGCCTCGCTCGTTCATGGGCCAAGTCTAGGTTGAGGCTGCCGATACGTTCCTGTCGTCGGGGTGACGTCGGACGGCCTGCGAGGACCGAGGCGCATCTGCCAGGATGCGCAGATGTTGTCGGACTCCGACATCCAGGCACTCGCCGCCGCTCGCACGATCGATATCACCACGATCGGACGCCGCTCGGGCGAGCCGGCCCGGATCGAGATCTGGTGGTTCCACATCGACGGCGAGTTCGTGATCACGGGCACGCCGGGGCCGAGGGATTGGTATGCGAACCTCATGGCCGACCAGACGATCACGGTCCACACACCTCTCGGCGACCTCACTGGCCGGGCGACACCTGTCACCGACGACCCGACCCGTCGCCGTGTGCTCAGCGATCCGGCTCTGTCTTGGTACCGCTCACAAGCCGAACTCGACCGGTTGGTGGCAGCCGCTCCAATGATCCGCATCCGGTTCGACTGATCGTCTCGTCGGCCATCGGCGCCCACCTTGGCGCGGAAGGTCTCGACGATCGGTGTTGCGTTGGTTGCACCGGCCACGGGCACCGGCTCTAGGGGCCGGGCTCGACGGCCGGCACGATCGCGTCGCCGAGGAGGTCGCGGGCGATGCGGAGGAGATCCGCCTCGCCGCCGGGGCGGGCCATGAACTGGGCGCCGATCGGCAGGCCTGGCCCATCGGCAGCCGGGATCGGGGGGTGGGCCGGGATCGAAAGGGCCGCCCACCCCGTCACGTTGGCTGCATAGAGTCGATCGAACCACTCGTCGCCATCGGCGAGGTAGGAGTCCATCGGTGCATCGCCGGCCATCCGACCGAGCGGGATCACGGCTCGATCGAGGGTAGGCGTGAGGAACGCATCGAACCCATCGAGCGACCGGGCCAGATCGATCTCGATCGCCGCCGCCGTCCGGCGGGCGGCGGCCGGTTCCTCCGGGCCCAGAGCCGCCACCCGATCCAGCAGTTCGAGCGTGTTCGGTTCCAGATGATCCCCATCGACCGGCCGGCCGGTCAGCGCAGCCACTCGAGCGACGGCGTCGGCCACCCCGCCGCCGAAGAGCGGGAACCACGTGGACATCAAGCGCTCGTAGGCGACAGGGCATTCGATCGGCTCGATCCGGTGACCGAGCGCATCGAGTCGCTCGGCTACCGACTCGACTGCGGCCCTTACCGCCGGCTCGATCGCAAGACCGGCCCAGTGGCCGAGCGAGAGAGCAACTCGGAGCGAGCCCGGCGATGGTGCCGCCGGGGCGACCCCGAGGGCGGCGAGGGACGCCTCGGCGTCGCGCACCGACCGGGCGAGCACGAACTCCACGACCAGGCCCCGCCAGTCGTCCTCCGGGATCGGCAGCAGCCCTCGCGACGGCTTCAGTCCGATGAGGCCGGTGACCGCGGCGGGGATCCGGATCGACCCGGCGGCGTCGCTAGCGTGGGCGATCGGGACCACCCCGGCCCGCACCGCGGATGCTGCCCCGCCCGACGAACCACCCGACGAGGTGGAGACATCGAGCGGGTTGCGCGTCTGGCCACAAGCAGCGGACTCGGTGGTGCCGTGTTGGGCGAACTCCGGGACCGTCGTGCGGCCCAGCACCTGCACCCCGGCGTCGAGCAGCCGCTCGAAGTACTCGCTCGTCGTCGCGGCTCGCAGGCCGGCGGCCAGGCGGGACCCCATCTCCACGGCCCGGCCGGCTTCCGTCGCTCCGAAGTCCTTGCGGAGGAACGGCACACCGGCGAGCGGCCCGTCGAGAGTGCGAGGCGGGACCGGATCGTCGTACCACTCGACGACGGCGTTGATCGCGGGATTGGTGTCCCGGTGGCGTGTCGTCGCAGCCAGGCGAGCCTCCTCGGCCGACACGTCCCCCGCCCTGACGAGGGCGGCGAGACCCACGGCGTCGAAGCGGAGGTAGTCGTCCAGGTCCACGGCCTCAGGGTATGAGCGCCGGGACGAAGCGGCGGGTCCTACGCTCTCCGAGATGGTACATACCGCCGACCTGGAGCTGACCGCCACCCAGATTCGGGTGCTCGGCGCGCTCATCGAGAAGGAACGGGCAACTCCCGACCAATATCCGCTCACCACCAACGCCCTGCGGACGGCCTGCAATCAGAAGACGAGTCGTGAGCCGGTGGTCGACTACAGCGACAGCGAGGTCGAGCAGGCGATGCTCGCCCTCCGGGACATCGGTTACGCCCGCAGCGTCACCGGCAGCGGGCGGACCGTGAAGCACAAGCAGGTGCTCGACGAGGCGCTCGGGTTGTCGGGTCCCGAGGTCTCGGTGCTCGGTGTGCTCATGTTGCGGGGCGCCCAGACCCCGAACGAGCTGCGGACCCGGACCGACCGCCTGCATCGCTTCGACACCAACGACGCTGTCGAGGCCACCCTGAGCGAGCTTGCCACCCGCGAGCCGCCGCTCGTGGTCTGCGTCGGCAGAGCGCCGGGCCAGCGAGGAGCCCGGTGGATCCAACTGCTCGCCGAAGACGAGGCGGTCACTCCGACGGCAGCACAAGCAGACGCCGGACCCGATGAGCGCAGCGCTGAACACGAGCGCAGCGTTGAACCGGACCGTGCAGCCCACCCCCAACCCCCGCTCCGTCCCGAGGCCGCCGCACCGGGGGCGTTGGCAGCGGAGGTCGCAGCGCTGCGTCGCGACCTCGACGACTTGCGCCGCCGGTTCGACGATCTCGCCTCACAACTCGGCGTCGACGACTGACAGCGCCCCGGGTGGGCTAGACAGGTGGGCTAGACGGGTGGGCTAGACGGCAGCGGGCAGCTTGTCGGTGTCGATGTTGTACAACTCGACGACGTTGCCCCACACCATCCGCTCGCGCTCTGCGTCTGGCACGCCCTCCATGATCCGGTCGAGGATCGGGATCGAGTTCGGCCAGATCGCGTCGTGATGGGGGTAGTCGTTGCCCCAGACGAGGTTGTCGACGCCGATCAGCTCCCGTGTGAGGATGCCGGCCTCGTCGTCTTCGAAGGTGACCCAGAAGTTGCGGTCGAAGTACTCCGACGGCTTCATCGTGAGATAGTCGACGGCGAACTTCGGCGTCCGGTAGATCGCATGATCGAAGCGCTGCTTGAAGTGCGCCACCCAGCCCGTCTCGAACTCGGCCAGCACGAACTTCAGCCCGGGGAAGCGCTCCACCACTCCGCCGCAGATGAGATCCATCACCGAGTTGGCGACCGTGGTATGGGCCAACGTGTAGCCCTTGATCGTGCCGCCGGGGGTGCCCCAGTGCTCCGGCAGTCCGCAGTCGAAGGACGTCCCGGTGAAGATGTGCATCGTGATCGGGAGGTCCATCTCCTGGAACTCTGCCCACAGCGGGTCGTAGGCCGGATCGCTGTAGGGCTTCTCGATCGGGGCGTGCGAAGGGATCGAGAAGCCGCGCACGCCCTTCGCGCCAGCCCGGCGGATCTCCCGCACGCAGGCGTCGACGTCGGGCACGGGCAGGCAACCGATCCCGATGAGCCGGTCGGGGGACGGCGAGCAGTACTCGAAGACCCAGTCGTTGTGACGCTGGAACGCGGCGTCGCGAATGTCGTCATCGGCGATGGCGAACGTGAACATCGAGAGGCTGGGGTACATCACTTCGCCGACGATGCCGTCTTGGGCTTGCTCGTCGAGCCGCTTCCGGGGGTCGCGCACGCCGGGATTCAGGCCCTCGTAGCCCAGGGCGATCAGCTCGTCGGTCTTGGGATCGTCGAGGCGGTTGCCAGCGATGCCGAGCCGGCCGACCGGGATCGGCCGGTTGCCGGGCATGACGAGGAAGTCACCCTTCGCTCCCTTGAAGCCGTGCTCGATCCTGGGTGCCTTCGAGCCGAATCGCTCGTCGAGGCCTTCGAAGACCTCCTTGGCTTCGACGACATGTGAGTCGCAGGAAAAGTGGCGCATGCGAACGCTCCTCGATCGTTTGGTCCGAGCAGGAACCTGTCCCACCAGAAAACCTAGGGCAGAGAACGTAGGTGAGCGAAGCCGAGGTGGCCCCGTCCGGTCAATACCCGAGCTTCTTGTCGACGACGCCATCGAAGGGCTCGCCCTTCTGAGCCCGTTTGAGGTTGTCGACGAACCGGGCGACGTTGCGGGGGGCGCGCAGCTGGCTGGCCCCGGCGGTGTGGGGGGTCATCGCGACGTTGTCGAGCGTGAACAGCTCGTGGTCCTTAGGAAGGGGCTCGCCGGGGGCGACGTCGAGGGCAGCCCCACCGAGGTGCCCCTTCAGCGCCGCGACGAGCGCCGGACCATCGACACACTCCCCTCGGGTCACGTTGACGATGTACGACCCGGGTTTCATCTTCGCGAGGACGTCGGCGTCGAACAGCTTGTCGGTCGTTGGGGTGAGCGGGCAGCAGACAGCGACGACGTCGGACTGGGCGAGGAGGTCGTCGAGCTGGTCGGCCGGCCAAACCTCCTCGACCCCGTGGTCAGGGGGAGAGGGGAACTCGTCGACGGCGATCGTGTGCATGCCGAAGGCGACCGCCCGCTTGGCCATGGCTCGACCGGTGCCGCCGAAGCCGACGATGCCCATCGTCATGCCCTCGAGCTCGATCTCCTTCATCCGCATGTCGACCCGGTGGTCCCAGGCGTCGGGCCCGAGCTTGATCGCGGTGTGGATCTGCCGGGTGAGGGCGAGCAGTAGGCCCCAACCGGTGTCGGCCAGGTGCCCGCCGACAAGGCCCTTCTCGCCGGTGAGGACGATGTCGCTGTTGACGAAGTCGGGGAACATCAGGGAGTCGACACCAGATGCGATGGCGTGGACCCACCGGAGCTTGGGGACGGCGGGGAACAACCGCTCGGTCACGATGCCGAGGATCACCTCGGCGTCGGCCCCCATCGCCGCCGCCTCCTTCATGTTCTTCGCCACCTGGATCGTGGATCCGCTCGGGGCGGCGGCGCCGATATCGGCGAGGTACTCGGGCTTGGCCTCGGGCATCGTCAGGCCCTCGATGACGAGGATGTTGGTCGGCCCATCGAGCTGGACGGTTGTCATGGGTACCTCCTGCGTGCGCAGCCGGTTCGGCGGCTGCCGCCGACCGTACAGCGCCTCCTGACCTCGACGAAAGCCGCCGGAGGGCCGGGTAGCTTGTGCCGATGGGTGAAGGCCGAAACGAGTTCCCGCTGCCCCCGCTCGGTGGTGGCTCCACCGAGGCCACGATCCTCAACTGGTCGATCGACGTCGGCGACCGGGTGGTGATCGACCGCCCGATCTGCTCGGTCGACGCCGACGGCGCCGTGCTCGATCTGACGTCGCCGTTCGCCGGCATCGTCGCCGCGCTCGGTGCGCCGGCTGGGGAGGCGGTCTCGGTCGGTCAGATGCTGCTTGCGGTCACCGACGACGCCACAGAGCACTCAGCGGTCGGCCTTGGCGGGGCTCCAACCCGGGCGAACGACGGGGCGGTCATCGCAACCGCCGACGCCGACGATGGCCGGAAGCCGCACTCCGACACCGAGCCGGTCGGCGGCGCGCTGAACCCCGACTCCGACGTCCGACCTGCCTACTCGCCCCTGGTGCGGCGCCTCGCCGACGAGTTCGAGGTCGACCTCGACACGTTGACGGGCACCGGCCCCAACGGCCGCATCACTCGTGACGACGTGCATCGAGCGGCGTTCCCCGACGAGCCGCTGCCCGGTCGGGATGACGCCGACACCGACCAGACCGGAGGCGATACCGCCGACACCGACGGTGAGACCCTTGCGACCGGGACCCATACGTCGCAGGGGCGCGGCCGGGCCACGTTCAGCCTCACGATCGACATCGACGCCAGCCAGCTCGTGCGGGCTCATGAGCGGCTCGCCTCCCGCTCGGGTCGCTCGGTGCAGCTCGACGCGCTGCTCGTGAAGCTCGTCCTCCCGGTCCTGGGCGATTTCGGCGAGCTGGCCGGAGACGTCGCCAACCCCGCGGTCGGGTTCCTCCGAGCGGCGGCGACGGGTCCGGTGGCCGACGTGGTGGCCGAGGCCGCCCAACTGACGCTGGCGGACATCGAGCTGGCGATGAGCGATCAGGTCAGCGGCCATCGGACCGGCGACGAGCCGATCGTTGCCCCCCTCACCGTCCTCGACGCCGGTGCCCTCGGCGTCACCGCCACCGGCCCGCCCCTCCCCATCGGTGGCGCCGCCGTGGTGGCGGTCGGCCGGCCGACACAGGCTCACGCTCCCACGATGACCGTCGCCGCCACATTCGATGAGGACGCGATCGATCTGGTCCGAGCAGCGGCCTTCCTGACCGCTCTCCAGCTCTACCTCGAGGACCCGATCCTGGCGTTCGTCGACTGACACCCCCGGCCAGGGCCAAGCCACGGCTCGGTGGCAGGACGTCAGCCCAGGTACCGATCGAGGTACCCGACCGACGACGCCACCTCCACCCGGGGCACCTCGGCATGGGCGCCCGGGTTGGCGTGCAGGCTCTTCTTGGTCGTCCCGAGTAGGCCGAACAGCTCCAGGCAGGCGTCGCGGGGCACGATCTCGTCGTCCCACTGCACGAGGAACCGCAACGGACAGCTGACCTCACCCGCCAGTGCGGCGAGGTCGGATCCGTTCGGTCCCCACGTGCCCATCAAGCCGAGCACCGCCACTCGGATGCGAGGGTCGGTGGCGGCCACCGGGAGGCCCATCATCGTGCCCATCGACAGCCCCCACCAGCCGGTGGGGCGGGGTCCCTCCTCGGCTTCGATGAAGTCCAGCGCGGCCCGCCAGTCGGCCAGCATGCCTGCCGTGCCACCGCCGCTGCTCCAGAGCTCGGCGAACCGGTCCTGGTCGCTCTCGTGCCCGGAGGAGGGCAGGTCGACGGCCCGGTCGCCGTGGCCCGGTCCGTCGATCGCCATCGTCGCGATCCCCTTGGCGGCGAGGGCGGCAGCGAGCTCCTCGATGTAGTCGATCTTCTTGTGGGTCGTCCCTCCGTGACCGAGCAGGACGAGCCGATCGGCTCCGCCGCTGGCCGGCTGCCACGAGACGCCGGGGACGAGGCGCCCGTCGACCTCGAGGCCGAAACCGCGCTCACGGACCGCAGCCGATTCGGTGTCGTTCCCATTCCACGTCATCCACTTCCCCCTGTTGGCGCTCGCCGCTGGGCCCGAACCATCATGGTCTCGATCGAGCGGGAGGGCACGATGAGCCAGCAGTCGGGGATCGTCAACGTCAGCAGCGAGGACATCGAGGCACTCCGTCGCGACGGTGCCGTGCCCCTGCGCGGGGTCGTCGGCGACGACTGGCTGGCCGTGCTGGCCGATGGGATCGAGCGTGACATCGAGAACCCGGGGCCCTGGTTCCACGGCTACGTGCCAGACAACGGCCTCGGCCGGTTCCATGGCAACGTGCGGATCTGGGAAACCGACCCGGAGCTCGGCCGGTTCTGCGCCGAGGGACCGCTGCCGGCACTCGCCGCCCAGGTCTTCGGCTCGGCGAAGGTCAACCTGTTCTACGACCAGCTGTTCGTCAAGGAACCGGGCACGGAGAACCGCACGCGGTGGCACAACGACCTCCCGTACTGGCCGGTCCGGGGTAGCCAGATCCTCTCGTTCTGGGTCGCCCTCGACCCGGTGACTCTCGACAGCGGCGCCCTCGAGTTCATACGCGGCTCCCACCTCTGGAACATCTGGTATCAACCCGAGACCTTCGGGAAGACGACCGGCCACGGCGCCTACGAGCGCAACCCCGACTATGTCGAGATCCCCGACATCGAGGCCACCCGCGACGACTACGAGATCATCACGTGGGACCTGGAGCCGGGCGACGTCTACGCCTTCCATGCGATGACCGTCCACGGTGCCGGCGGCAACCACCGCTCCGACGTCCGCCGCCGGGGCTACACGATCCGCTACACAGGCGACGATGCGGTCTACGACACGCGAGTCGGCACCAACAAGAACCTCCGCTCGGACGTCCACGCCGACGGCGACCTCCTCGACAGCGACCGCTTCCCGGTGGTGATTCCGCGATGAGCCCGCTCGTCCTCAACGGCGACGACGTCGACCGTTTCCGAATCGACGGCGTGGTGTGCGTCCGAGGGGCGGTGGGCCCCGAGCTGGTGGCCCGGATGACGGCGGCGGTCGATGCCGTGATCGCCGAGCCGACCCGGTTCGGTGGCGTCATCACCGAGCCCGACAAGCCCGGCATGTTCTTCCAGGACCGGTATCTGTTCCCGACCAACCCGACGTTCCGGGCGTTCCTCCACGAGACGCCGCTGGCTGGCCTGGCTGCGCAGGCCACCGGCTCGACGACCATCCGAGCGTTCTACGACCACATCTTCGTCAAGGATCCCGGCACCGAGGAGAACTTCGTCTGGCACCAGGACCGCCCGTACTGGCCCGTCGACGGCAGCCAGATCTGCTCGACCTGGCTCGCCCTCACCGCCGCCGATGTCGAGTCGAGCGCCCTCGAGTTCGTTCGGGGCTCGCATCGCTGGGACAGGACGTTCCGGCCCGAGTACCCGGCGCTGGAGGGCCGGTCTCCGGATGAGGTGGAGGCCGCCCTGTGGCGGGGCCTGGCGGAGCACATCCGATCATTCGACGATGTGTGCCCGGCCTTCGAGGAGCACCCCGACATCTACGACGTGGTCGGCTTCGCCGTCGAACCGGGCGACGTGCTGTTGTTCGACTACCGCACGGTCCATCGCAGCGGCCCCAACTCGGGGGCAAGCCGGCGAGTGGCGATCTCGTGGCGGTGGTTGGGCGACGACGCGATCTGGGCCCCGAAACCGGGAGCGGACCCGATCGTCAAGCCGGCCGACACGGCGCTGCGGCCGGGCGACCTCATCACCGACGACGACGTGTTCCCGATCGCGTACGCCGGCTGATGGTCGCACTGCAGGTGAACACCGTCGGGACGTCGGGCGTAGGTGACCGGCTGCTCGTGCTGATCCACGGCTACGGGGCCGACGAGCACGACCTGGCGCCGCTCGTCCCATACATCGACCCCGACGGGCGCTTCTTCACCGTCTGCCCCCGGGGCCCCCACAGCGTCATGGGCTTCGGCGCCGGGTGGTACGAGCGCGACGACGACGGGTTGATCCAGCCGGCCGAGTTCCTGGCGTCGGTCGATGCGATCGACGCCACGGTCGACGAGGTCTGCGGCGAACACGGGCTCGACCGAACCAGTGCCGTGTTCGTCGGGTTCTCCCAGGGCGCAGCGATGACGTTGGCCAGCACGCTGCGCAAGGGCGGCGCCACCCGCCCGACCGCCATCGCCTGCCTGTCGGGCATGCTGCAGGAGATCGACGGGCTCGTCTACGACCTCGACGCCCCCTCGTCGGGCGAAGGATCGCTCCCCGACATCCTGATCCACCACGGGATCCTCGACCCGCTCGTTCCGATCGACCGGGGCCGCAAGGTCCGCAACAGACTCAGCGAGCACGGCATCGCCCACGTCTACCGCGAGTATCCGATGCAGCACGAGATCGCCGCCCAATCGGTCTTCGACCTCCGGGACTGGCTGGCCGAAAGGTAGGCGTGCCCCACCCCACGGCGACGGAGTGCGAGCATGGGTCGGTGACCCGTCGCTACGTCGTTCCGCTGGAGGACGGCTCCTACGCCATCCCCACGGTCATCCGCTTCCACGTCGGCATCGGCGAGCTGGCCGTCGGGGTGGCCCTGGCCACCCGAACCGACCGCGGTTATCGTCACGGACCCCAGGTCCAGCGCGTCACCGGCGAGACGTACTGGTCGATCGAGGCGATCGACACCGCCCGCCGGCTGGCCGCCGAGGTCGGGCGGCGGTCGGTGATGGCGGCGGTCCGCGCTGTGCTGGAGCGGAGCGGCTACTCGGCCTTCGCCGGCCCTGCCGAGTTCGAGCGCTTCCCCCGGGAGGTCGCTCGCGAGCGGGCCGCCGAGCTGTGGCCGGCGCTCGACCCCGATGCCGGGCCGTTCGGCGGATCGATCGGCAACGACGTCGGCGGCGACCGCAGGGCCGGGTAGCGGGCCGATCGATTACCCACGGCCCGCTCCGAGGATGGACACTGATGCTCGAGCGAGGAGTCGAGCAGCGAGCAGTGAGTGATCGATGAGCGAGCAGCGACACGTGGAGGTCGTGGTGGTCGGTGCCGGGTTCGCCGGCATGTACCTGATCTATCGCATGCGCCGGGCGGGCCGCTCCGTCCAGGGCTTCGAAACCGCCGGCGACGTCGGCGGCACCTGGTACTGGAACCGCTACCCGGGGGCCCGCTGCGACGTCGAGTCGATGGAGTACTCCTACGACTTCGACGAGGACCTGCAGCAGGAGTGGACCTGGACCGAGAAGTACTCGACCCAACCCGAGATCCTCCGCTATGCCCAGCACGTCGCCGACCGGTTCGAGCTACGGCCCCACATCCGATTCAACACGCGGGTGGAGGCTGCGTACTACGACGAGGGCACCGGGCGCTGGCTGGTACGGACCGATGACGGCGACGAGCTCACCTGCCAGTTCTTCGTGATGGCCACCGGGTGCCTCTCGTCGGCCAACCTGCCAGACATCGAAGGTCGGGACTCCTTCGGGGGCGTGCTCGCTCACACCGGCCGCTGGCCCCACGACGGGGTCGACGTTACCGGGAAACGGGTCGGCATCATCGGCACCGGCTCGTCGGGAATCCAAGCCATTCCGGTGCTGGCAGCCCAGGCTGGTCACCTCACGGTGTTCCAGCGGACCGCCCAGTTCACGCTCCCGGCCCGCAACGGGCCACTCGATCCAGCCGAGCAGGATCGCATCAAGGAGACCTACGCCGAGCTGCGGGCCGCCAACCGCAAGATGCCAGGCGCCTTCGGCTCCCGCTACGCCCGGCGGAAGGGCAACGCCCTCGACGCCACCCCCGAGCGACTACGAGCCGAGTTCGACTTCCTGTGGGAGCAGGGTGGCCCGCTGTTCCTGGCCTCGTTCCGCGACCTGATGCTCGATCCCGAGGCCAACCGGCTGGCGGCCGACTTCGTGCGGGAGAAGATCGCCGAGATCGTCGACGACCCCGAGACTGCGGCCCGGCTCACCCCCCACGGCCTGATCGGCTGCAAGCGGCTCGTCATCGACACCGACTACTACGAGACCTACAACCGACCGAACGTGATGCTGGTCGACGTCGGGTCTCGGGGAGACCCGATCCAGCGGATAACGCCGACCGGTGTCCTGGTCGGGCCCGACGGCACAGAGGGAGAGGGGGGCGAGCACCACGAGCTCGACGTCTTGATCTTCGCCACGGGCTTCGATGCGATGACGGGGTCGCTGCTCAGGGTCGACATCCGAGGTCGGGGCGGCCGGGCACTGGCCGACAAGTGGGCGAACGGCCCGGTCACCTACCTCGGCCTCAACGTGGTCGGGTTCCCCAACCTGTTCACCGTCACCGGGCCGGGGAGCCCATCGGTGCTGGCCAACATGATCGTCGCCACCGAACAGCACGTCGACTGGATAAGCGAGTGCATCGAGCATCTCGACGCCAACGGCCTGACCACGATCGAGGCGACCCCGGAGGCCGAAGCCGAGTGGGTGGCCCACGTCAACGCCATAGCCGACCGAACGATCTTCCCCACCTGCAACTCGTGGTACGTCGGGGCCAACATCCCAGGCAAGCCCCGGGTGTTCATGCCACTGCCCGGCTTCCCGAACTACGTGAAGAGGTGCGAGGAGGTGGTGGCCGGTGGCTACGAGGGGTTCGTGCTCAGCTGAGCCGCCGCGGCACCCCACGCGCCGCCTCGATTCCGCACCCGGTTCCGAGTTACGTTTGGGGCTTCGTCCAGTGTCCGACCAGAAGGAGACGGTGTGAACTATCTGGCACCAACAACGGTGGAAGAGGCGACGCAGCTGCTCTCGCAGACGCCGTCGGCGACGGTGTTCGCCGGGGCGACCGACGTCATTCCCCAGATCCGGGCGGGGAGGCCCGAGCCCGAGACGCTGGTCGATCTCAAGAAGATCGACCGCTTGGTCTCGGTCGCCAGTGGTGACTCGGGGTGGACGATCGGGGCTGCGGTGCCCACCGTCCGCCTGACCGAGAACGCCGAGCTCGGCCAGGAGTTCCCCGGCCTCGTCGAAGCGGCCGGGCTCATCGGATCCGACCAGATCCAGAGCCGGTGCAGCCTCGGCGGCAACTTGTGCAACGCCTCCCCCGCCGCCGACTCGGTGCCGGCGCTGATCGTCAACGAGGCTCGGGCCGTGATCGCATCCGGCTCCGGCACCCGAACGGTCCCCGTCGAGGAGGTGGTGACCGGGCCCGGGTCGACGTCGCTGGCCGAAGACGAGTTCGTGGTCGAGCTCGTCCTCGGCCACCCGGCCCCGAACACCTCCGACGCCTACTTCCGGCTCATCCCACGGACCGAGATGGACATCGCCGTCGTCGGAGCTGGAGCCAGGGTCACCCTCGACGAGAACGGCAACTGCGCGTCGGCCCGCATCGCCCTCGGAGCGGTGGCCCCGACGGCGGTCAGAGTTCCCGACGCAGAGGCCGCGCTCGCCGGCCAGCCGATCAACGACGAGACGCTGGCGGCGGTGGCCGAGGCGGCCAGCGCAGCGTGCAACCCGATCGACGACAAGCGAGGGACGGTCGCCTACCGCCGGCAAGTGGCGGGCGTCCTGGCCAAGCGGGCGGTCAAGGCCGCCGCCGAACGAGCCGCCCAAGGAGCGAAGTGATGAGCAAGACCCACGTGACCTGCACCATCAACGGCGACGAGGTCGAGTTCCTGACCCAGCAAGACGAGTCGCTGCTCAACGCCCTCCGTGACGACGTCGGCCTCACCGGGGTCAAGGAGGGCTGCGGCACCGGTGACTGCGGTGCCTGCTCGATCCTGCTCGATGGTCGGGTCACCTGCTCCTGCCTCGTGTTCGCCCCCGAGGCCGAAGGGGCCACCGTCGTGACCGTCGAAGGATTGGCCGAGGCGGGCGAGCTCCACCCGCTCCAGCAGTGCTTCCTCGAAGGGGCTGCCCTGCAGTGCGGGGTGTGCACGCCCGGCTTCCTCGTCGCCGCCAAGGCGCTCCTCGACCGCAACCCGAACCCAACCGAAACCGAAGTCCGCTACGCCCTGGCCGGCAACCTCTGCCGGTGCACGGGCTACGACAAGATCATCCGCTCCGTCCTGGAGGCCGCCGAAGCCATGCGGGCCTCCTCCAACGGCTCGTAACAAGGAAACCGCAACATGACCGTGACCGAAGAAACCCAGACCCAGCCCGGCTACAAGTGGGTCGGGTCCCGCCCGATCCGGCCAGACGGCCTCGAAAAGGTCACCGGCAAGGCCCGGTTCGGCGCCGATCTGACGCTTCCGGGAATGCTGGAGGGCGCGGTGCTGCGCTCCCCCCACGCCCACGCCCGCATCGTGTCGATCGACACGACCGCAGCCGAGGCGATGCCCGGGGTGAAGGCCGTCATCACCGGGGCCGATTTCCCCGACCTGGCCGAGGCCGGCGCCCGGCCGGACGAAGTCGACATGTCCAAGAACATCATCGCCCGCGACAAGGTGCTCTACGAGGGCCACGTCGTCGCTGCGGTGGCGGCCGGCACCAGGAAGCAAGCCAAGGCA
>JAOTYQ010000631.1 GCA_029861725.1 Acidimicrobiia bacterium
CGCTGCCCCCCGGCCGGGGCCGGCCACTGCCCGGAGGCGTCCGGGCCGAGGGCTCGACCGCGGCCCGGTAGAATCGTGACCATGTCGTTGCGTGTCGGTGTGCTCGGAGCCGGGGGCCGGATGGGTCAAGAGGTGTGCCGGGCGGTCTCGGCCGAGGCCGATTTCGACCTGGTGGCGGGGATCGACCCGTTGCACGCCTGCGCCCCGATCGCCGAGCTCGCCGGGATCGACACCGACGTGGTCATCGCCGAAGGCAATGACGCCCTGGCGGCAGCCGGGGTGGACGTGGCCGTCGACTTCACCCACCTCGACGCCGCCCGAGCCAACATCGAGTTCTGTGCCGACAACGGGATCCACGCCGTCGTCGGCACGTCCGGGTTCACCGAGACCGATCACGAGCGGATCGCGGCCCGGTTCACGTCGTCGAACTGCCTGATCGCACCGAACTTCGCCATCGGGGCCGTGTTGATGATCCGCTTCGCCGAGCTGGCCGCCCCGTTCTTCGAGACCGCCGAGATCATCGAGCTCCACCACGACGGCAAGGTCGACGCCCCGAGCGGTACCGCCATCTCGACCGCCGAGCGGATGGCGGCGGCCGGGGGCGATTGGGCCCCCGACCCGACCCAGACCGAGACGATCGCTGGGGCGCGGGGAGCCAAGGGCGCCGGGGGCATCCCAGTGCACTCGGTCCGCATGCGGGGGATGACCGCCCACCAAGAGGTGATCCTCGGCACGACCGGCCAGTCGCTGAGCCTCCGCCACGACTCCTACGACCGGACCTCGTTCATGCCCGGAGTGGTGCTTGCGGTGCGCCGGATCGCCGAGACACCGGGTCTGACCGTCGGCCTCGACGGAGTGCTCGGCTTGTGAGTCGCTACCGGCGCCGACGCGACCGAGATCGGGCACCCTCGTCGCCCCCACCCCCGGTCGAGTCCTCCGCGCCCTCGTCACCACCCATCGGGTCGGTGGAGGTCCCGGAGCCGTCGCCGCCAACCGGGTCTGCTGCGCCGTCGCCGGCTTCGACACCGCTCGAGGCTCCCGCACCACCCCCGCGGCGGCGGTCGCCACGCTGGCGCTCATCGGCGCCGAGCCCACCCGAGCCGTCCCCACCGTCACCTGCGCCGTCGTCTCCGCCGGCCCCTCGTTCTCGCCAACGGTCGGCTCCGGCTGCCGACTCCGATGCCATCGGCGTGCCGGCTGCCCGCGCCCTCGATGCCGCCGAGGTCGCCGCCGATCTCGCGTCGATCGATGCTGCCGACTCCGAGCGGGTGCTGCGACGGGCGATCGAGCTCTCCGTCGAGAACGTCGTCGTGGCCGAGCAGTTCCCCGTCAGCACCCTGGAGCAGGTGGCGGCCGAGCTGCACGTGCCGATCACCGCCGTCGCCGACGCCCTCGCCGAGTATCGAACCGGCGCCCTCGATACGGCCGCGCTCGACCCATCGGGGGCGGCAACAAGCCCCCGCCGGGGTGTCCTCGACCGGCTGATCGGACCCCGCCTGATCAAGATCCGGCATCGGACGAAGCTATCGGACCAAGACGCCGTCGAGAACCTGAGCGACTGGCTCAAGCGTCGGCATCGGCTCAGGATCCGGATCAACCCGGAGGGCACCGTCGTCGGTGTCCGCCGTCGGGGCGTCGTGCCGATCGTCGTGCGGGGCGTGCGATCGGCCACGGGCACCGCAGGCCTGTCGGGAGTCAAGGAGGTACGGGCTGCCGCGGTCACCGGTGAAGAGGGCCAGACCTCGCTCTGTCTCGTCGTCGATCTCAGCGACCACCGCACGCAGTCGGTCGTTGCCGGTTCGGCGGTCGCCGCCGGCGGCACGTTGGTCGTGTCGGCCGTGGCCGCCGTCACCGCCCCGGTCACGCTCGTCGGGGTGCCGGTCGCGGTCGGCGTCGGCTGGATCACGTCCCGGCTGTCGCACCGCCACCGCGTGCGCCGGGTCACCGAGGAGGCGGAGATGACCGCCGACCACGTGGCGGCGGGCTCGACGCCACCGACGTTGACGTCGGAGGTGGCGGAGCGGCTGGTCGGCCGACGTCGGCGGCCGACGCCGTAGCTCAGTTCGGTTCGGAGTCCGACGACTCGCCCTCGGTCGGGCGGTCCGGATCCTCCGTCGGCGACGGCCCGGTCGTTCCTGGCGGGCGGTCGCCGTTCGCACTGAGGTTGCCGTCGCCGTCGCCGACATCGGCCGCTGTGCCGGCATCGGTGTCGGTCTCGGTCTCGTCTTCCGCCAGCGAACGGAGCGACTGCAGCTCGGAGTCCTTGCCCCGGAACTCCCCGAAGATGGTCCAGGCGACGGCGATCGCCGACAGGATCAGCAACGGCACCCGATACCGAGCGATGAAGTCGATGATCACCTGGATCGGTGAGCTGAAGATCTCGCCGATCTGCCGCACGAGGAACAGCCGGACGACGGTCCCGCTCAGGTTGAGGGCGATGAACGTGCGGAGCCGGACCCCGGTCGCGGCCGAGAGGGCACAGATGATGTTGTTGGGAGCGATGAAGATCAGGGGGTAGGAGGCGCGGCGAAACAGCCGCTCGCCGTCGCGGATCAAGGGCCCGTAGGTCCGGCTACGGCGCTCGGTCCAGGCGATGGCCCGCTCGCCGTACCAGAACCCGAGCAAGTAGTACAGCGGGTCGGAGGCGACGAGACGGGCGAACCCGATCGCGTAGTAGGTGACGGCGCTCAGCTGGTTGGTGGCCAGGGCCAAGTTTCGGTTGCGGGGGTTGAGGGCGATGAGCAGGGCGGGTTCACGGTCGACGATGCCGGCCAGGAACAGGTCGCCGAGGAGCGCTGCTGCCTGGGAGACGATGACGAGGCCGATGATCGTCCGCACGATCCACTTCGAAGGCGGTTTGCCCCGTTCCAAACGCACTCCCAGAGTGTGGCAGCAGTCGGCGGGGCTCAGGACGCCGGGCCGCAAATCTTTGATGAAGCGAGAGGGTGGCCGATGGGCTGGGGCGATGGCGTCACCTGAGGCAGACTCGATCCGTCCGGCCACGATCGCAGCACCCGGAGGTGCCAACAATGGACATGATTCGCCTCGACCCGCCGCCCGAGCTGGCCGTGCCGCTCGGCGACACGATGTACACCCAGCGAGCGATCCGGCGGTTCGATCCCGACCGGCCGATCGACGACGCCCAGCTCGAGCTCGTGCTCGACGCTGCGTCGAAGGCCCCAAGCGGCGGCAACGTCCAGCCGGCCCGATTCCTCGTCGTGCGCGACCGGTCGAAGATCGAGGCGTTCGGTGCCCTGTACTACGAGGCGTGGTGGGCCAAGCGGGCCGACGAGCTCGGCTGGGAGCCGGGCCACGACATACCCGCCGACTCGCCCTACCGGATGGCGGCCTTGCTGGCCGACGAGATGGTGCACGCCCCGGTGGTCGTGCTGGCCTTCTCGACCGGCAACGCCCGGGTCGCCGCCAGCTCGGTCTTCCCTCCCGTGCAGAACCTGATGCTGGCGGCCCGGGCCCTCGGCATAGGCTCGGTGCTGACCACGCTGCATCCAACCGTGATGGAACGGGTCCATGAGCTGTTCGGTGTCCCCGACGGCGTCGGCTTCCACTGCTGCATCCCGCTTGGCTATCCCCGCGGCGGGTTCGGCCCCACGCGCCGGTTTGCGAGCGCCGACACCACGTTCTGGGACCGCTGGGAGGCGAGGCCGCCCTGGGGCTAGACCTGAGGATGGTTCGGCCGGC
>JAOTYQ010000632.1 GCA_029861725.1 Acidimicrobiia bacterium
GGCCAGCAGACGTTCGGCCCAGTCGGCGATCTCACCGAGACCGCGGCGAACGAACATCTGCAAGGCGATCGGCCGCAGCAACGCGGCTGCGAGGTCGCGATCTTCGACGGTCAGCGCCCAGTCGACCGCCCCACGGACGTTCGGCCAGAGCTCGGCCAGCTGGGTCGCTCCTTCGATTTCCTGGTTGCTGACGAGCAGCTCACCGAGCCGCTCGATGTCATCGCGCACGAAGGCGGCGTGGCGGGCCGCCATCCGGTTGGTGTCACCGGAGTCGGCCAAATGGTCGGCGGCGAACTGCCGCATGGTCTCGAGCAGCCGAAACCTGCGGCCGTAGGCGCCGGACTCGACCGCCACCATGGACCGCTCGACGAGGTCCCCCAAGAGACCGTTCACCTCGTCGATGGGAAGCCCATCGTCGGCAGCAACAGCCTCGACGGCGGCGAGGTCGAACGAACCGGCGAAGATCGACAGCCGCTGGAACAGCTGCTGTTCGGATGAGGTGAGGAGGTCATAAGACCACTGAATCGTCGTTCTGAGCGTCCTGTGACGCTCGACGCTCCGCCGACGCCCCCCAGTGAGGAGCCGAAGTCGATCATCGAGACGGGCCACCAGGTCACTCGGCGACAAGCTCCGCACGCGAGCCGCCGCGAGCTCGATGGCCAACGGAACGCCATCGAGACGGCGGCAGATCTCGATCACAGCGCCGCGCTCGGCATCGAGATCGAAGCTCGGGTCAGCGGATCGAGCGCGCTCGGCGAACAGCTCGACGGCAGGCCCCTCGGCATCGAGCGGACCGACGACGACGAGCTGCTCATCGGCCAGGCCGAGCCCCTCGCGGGAGGTGGCCAGCACGGTCACCTCGGGGCAGCCACTGGCGATCTCTCGGGCCAACTCGGCGGCACCGTCAACGACGTGCTCACAGTTGTCGAGCAGCAGCACGGCCTGTCGGGAGTCCAAGTGAGCAACGATCGATTCGGTCAGGGTCCGGCCTGAGCCGTGGGTCACGTCGAGGACTTCGGCGACGGCCCGGCCTACGTCGTGCGACGCCGCGATGTCGGCCAGCTCGGCCAGCCAGGCTCCGCCGGGAAGGTCGATCTCGGCGAGCCGAGCCGCAGCCAGCGCCAGCCGGGTCTTACCGATGCCTCCAGGGCCAACCAGCGTGACGATGGGGCTGGTGGCCATGGCGCTGGCGACGGCGTCGAGGCCGTCGTCGCGCCCGTAGAGATGACCGGTTCGCCGGGGCAGGTTCCCGCGACGGCTCGCGTCGGTGCGGAGTCGTGGATGGTCACCGTCGCCGAGCTGGAAGATCGGGACGTCGGCGGTTATGCCATCGAAGCGGAACGACCCGAGATCGTGGAGGTCGCGCCCGCCGAGGAGCGCAGCGGTGATCCTCGACACGAGTATCTGACCGCCGTGGCCGGCCGCGGCGATCCGGGCCGCAAGGTTGACCGCGGGCCCGAAGTAGTCGTCGGCGCGCTCCTCGACCTCGCCGGTGTGCAGGCCGATCCGGACCCGGATCTCGGTGCCGTCGGGCCATCTCTCAGCGGCCATGGCCTGCTGCAGGTCGACCGCCCACCGAGCGGCGTCGCCGGCTCGGTGGAATGCGACCCCGAACGAGTCGCCGCCGGTCGCGAACACGTGGCCGCTTTGCTCGGCGGCGACAGCCCGCACGATCTCGTCATGGCGGGCCACGGCGGTGGCCATCTGCTGGCGGTTGGCAGCCCAGAGTCGCGACGAGCCCTCGATGTCGCTGAACCCGAAGGTCACGGTCCCGGTCGGCACAGTGGCCGCTGCGGTCGCTTCCGAAGCCGCGTCGAGGCGGTCGTCCTGGCCCAGGATGAGCGCCTCGAGCTCGCGCAGACGGGGTCCGGGCTCGACGCCCAGCTCCTCCACCAGATGCTGGCGGGCGCGGCGATACGCACTCAGAGCATCGGCCTGCCGTCCCTCCCGATAGAGGGCCATCATCAGCAACGCCCACAGGCCTTCGCGGAAGGGATGCTGGGCGGTGAGCTCGGTCAGCGTGGCGACGGCTGCCGCAGAATCGCGGCCGACCAAGTGCCCGAGGTCGGCCTCCTTGGCGCCGAGCCACTTCTCGATCAGCCCGTCCACCGCTCCCGTCAAGCCGGCTGCCTCGAGCCCGGCCAGCGGGGTGCCGGTCCACTCCGCGATCGCGGCATCGACGTCACCTCCAGCCAGGTAACGCTCGAAGCGCGCGACATCGACGGATGCAGGGTCCACAGCCAGCCGGTAGGCGGCTCCCGTGCGCTCGATCGCATCCGACCCGAGGCCCTTGCGCAAACGGGTGATGTAGGACTGCAGCGTCTTTGTCGCCGTGCGGGGAGCTTCCTCACCCCAGACCAGCTCCACCAGGCGCGTGACGGGCACAGCCGATCCGACCGACAGGGCAAGCGAGGCCAGGAGGACCTGACACTTGGGCGGACCGACATCGATCGGGTCACCCGCGTCCGTGGCGACTTCGACGCCGCCGAGAAGACGAATCTGCACCAAAGGGCCTCTCTGTTCAAGCTCTTCGACCAGCAAGTTTCGCATAGCGACGGCCATGCCGGGATACTCCAACCCGCCGGTCGTGGACCGGTCGTGGACCGGTTGAGCTCCGGTTGAGGCCCCGCTCGGCGACTCGCCCCGATCTCGACCGACCCCCGGCCGAGGCCCAACCGTGGAAGTCGATCGTGGAGGCATGAACGGAACCCAGAACCCCATGAATGGCCGGATCGAGGCCCGCGGGCTCGTCAAGCGCTACGGCGAAGTCACCGCACTCGACGGCTTCGACCTCGTCGTGGCCGAGGGCACCATCCTCGGCCTCCTCGGCCCCAACGGCGCCGGCAAGACGACGGCGGTCTCCATCCTCACGACGCTCCTCGCGGCCGACAGTGGACAGGCGAGTGTTGCGGGGGCCGACATCGCCACCTCCCCAACCGAGGTGCGACGCCGCATCGGCCTCTCTGGCCAGTACGCAGCGGTCGACGAGAACCTCACCGGCTACGAGAACCTCGACATGATCGGGCGCCTCTACCACCTTGGTCGAAAGCGAGCAGCGTCCAGAGCGGGCGAGCTGCTCGAGCGCTTCTCGCTCTCCGACGCCGGCGACCGACAGGTCAAGACCTACTCGGGAGGCATGCGCCGCCGCCTCGATCTGGCCGGCGCGCTCGTCGCCGAGCCGGCGGTGCTCTTCCTCGACGAACCGACCACCGGGCTCGACCCCCGTAGCCGCAACGAGCTCTGGGAGGTCATCGATGAGCTGGTGGACCGCGGTCGAACCGTGCTCTTGACCACGCAGTACATGGAGGAGGCCGACCTACTGGCCGACGACATCGTGGTGATCGACAAGGGTCGTCAGATCGCCCAAGGCTCGCCCGACGAACTCAAAGCCATGGTGGGTGGCGAACGGATCGACATCTCGCTGCCGGCTGACACCGATATGAATTCGGCTCTCCGGGTATTGGCCAGGTTCTCGCTCGACGAACCTCACATCGACGACCGCAGCCTCACCGCACCGATCGCCGGTGGCGCCACGACGCTGACCCAGGCGCTCCGGGCCTTCGACGCGGAAGGCGTGACGTTGCGCGACGTCGGCCTTCGGCGACCGACCCTGGACGACGTCTTCCTCACCCTGACCGGGCGGATGGCGGACGCCACGAGCACCACCCCGAACCGATCAGACCAGTCCGACCGTAC
>JAOTYQ010000633.1 GCA_029861725.1 Acidimicrobiia bacterium
GTAGGAGCCTCGGTGGTCGTCGTAGGAGCCTCGGTGGTCGTCGTTGTCGGCTCGCTCGTGGGGGTCGTCGTCTCGCTTGCCGGTGGGGCGGCCGTCGCTGCCGTTGCCGGGGCGCTACTGGTAGCGGCCTGATCGTCGGTCGTTGGCGGGCGAGAGCTGCCGCTCGTCTGAACCGGCTCATCGCTCGGTGCCAGCGCTGCCGACACACCGATGTCGCCGGTCGCGAGGACCCCGGACGACCGCGGCGTCGCCTCGTCTGCTAGCTCGGCGTTCGCAACGATCGCGTCGGACGAGACACCGCTCTCGGCGCTGAGCGCTGGGTCGCTCGGTGCCTCGGGATCGTAGGAGACAGCGATCGCCGCCAGGACGACCGGCGCGAGCCCGAGGGCGAGGGCGAGTCGCCAGCGATAGAGGAAGTCGACGATCTCGTCGAACGCCGGCCGTAGCGGCCTGGCGTCGACGACAACGGTCGGCTCCTGGAGGAAGGGCGGCTCCCGCTCATCCAGCAGGGGCGCGGAGTTCCGCTCAGGTGCCACGAGCGACAAGCTAGCGGAAGAATCGACCCGATCACGCCCGCGATCGGAGACAGCGCGTGTGAAGTCAGAGCGATCGAAGACCGAGCTCGCAGTGGGCGTTGCCGGAGTCGACGGTGCCAGAATGCTCCTGTGACCGACAGGGCGGAGATCGCGAGCGATCAGAGCCCCGATCCCAGCGGAGCCAGCGGCGAGGATCGCTCCCCGTCTGCGTCGCCCGAGCCGGCCACGATGTTCGCTTCGCTGGCCGTCACGGCATTTCGGCCG
This sequence comes from Acidimicrobiia bacterium, assembly GCA_029861725.1. Lineage (GTDB taxonomy): Bacteria > Actinomycetota > Acidimicrobiia > Acidimicrobiales > SZUA-35 > CADEDH01. Next base: position 801 of record JAOTYQ010000633.1, read on the forward strand.
GTCTATGCCGGGGGACTCCTGTTCGGGATCGCCCGGTGGGGCCTCGGCTTCCTCGCGGCGTTCGTGGCCAATGATCTGACCGCCTCGCCGCGAGCCGTTCAGCTCACCGGCGTGGCGATGTGGCTGCCGCTGCTGTTCGCCGGTGTGATCGCCGGCGCCCTCGCCGACCGGTGGGACCGCCGCGCTCTCCTCGTCGGCGCGATCACTGCGCTCGTGCCCGTGGTCGTCGTCGTCGGGTTGCTGGCCCGTGCGGGACAGCTGCGAGCATGGATGCTCTACCCGGCGATGCTGGTGGTCGGGCTGTCATGGGTGGTCGACATCACGGCCCGGCGCACGCTCGTGCTCGACATCGTAGGCGTGCGCCTGATCGACAACGCCATGGCGTTGGAGGCGCTATCGAGCGCCCTGGCTCTCGCGGTCGGCGTGCTCGCCGGCGGCGCGATCGTCGAGGCCGTCGGGGCGGGCCAGGCGTTTCTCGCCCTGGCGGTCGTGCTGGTTGCGGCGGTCGCCCTACTGGCCCGCGTGTCCTACGTGCCCTCGACGAGCGCCGGCACGACGGCCCGCTCGCAGCGCCGGGGCATTCGTGACGCACTGTCGAGCCGGGCGCTGCGATCGGTGCTCGGGGTGACGATCCTGGCCAACCTCTTCTACTTCTCGCACACGCCGCTCGTGCCCGTCTTCGCCTCGCGGCTCGACGTCGGCCCGTTCGGGGCCGGCCTGCTGGCGTCGGCCGGTGGCCTGGGCATGGCGGTGGCGGCGATCGGTGTTGCGGTCGTCCGACCTCCCCGAGGCATCACGTACGTGATCGGAGCCGCGCTCGCGCTCGCGGCGGTGACCGGCTTGACCCAAGCGGGTGCCTTCCCTCTGGCCTTCGCTGCGGCGCTGGTCGCCGCCACTGGGTTCGGGCTATTCGCCGCCACCCAGGCGGTGGTCACGATGACGAGCGTCGACCCCGACCTTCGCGGCCGAGCGATGGGCCTGTTGAGCATGGCGATCGGGGCGTTGCCGATCGGCATGCTCACGCTCGGCGAGCTTGCCGAGCACGTCGGGCCGGCCACGGCCGTGACCTGCTACGCAGTCGGCGGATTGGTGGCGCTGATGGCGTGGGTGGTTCGGCGACCCGAGGTGCTGCGAGCTGGTCGGTGACCAGGGCGTCGTTTTTCCGGAGCGGACGGAGCGAGTATTCTTTGGCAGTCGAAGTAGTGCAACGTCGCTGCACATCGAACTAGTACAACCCTGCGCAACGAGGTCGAGCCATGCACGTCGGACTGTCGGTCATCTTTCAGAACCCGGGAGAGAAGGTCCCCGACTCCCAGATCTATGCCCAGGATCTCGCGCTGGCTCGGCTGGCCGAGCCGCTCGGCTTCGAGTCGATCTGGTCGGTCGAGCACCACTTCACCGACTACACGATGTGCCCCGACGTGTTCCAGTTCCTTACCTACATGGCGGCGTGCACGGAGAACATCCAGCTCGGCTCGATGGTGTGCGTCCTGCCGTGGCACGACCCGCTTCGGGTGGCCGAGCAGGTGGCGATGCTCGATGTCATGTCGGGCGGTCGGGTGATCCTCGGCATGGGGCGGGGCACCGGCCGCGTCGAGTTCGAGGGATTCCGGGTCGAGATGCCCGAGGCCCGCAAGCGCTTCGCCGAGTCGGCGGAGATGGTGCTCACCGGTCTCGAGAACGGCTACTGCGAGTACGACGGTGAGTTCGTTCGCCAGCCCCGCAAGGACATCCGCCCCCGGCCGGAGAAGACGTTCCGGGGCCGGACCTACGCCGCCGCCGTGTCGACCGAGTCGGCGAGGATCATGGCCGAAATGGGGGTGGGCATCCTGATCGTCCCCCAGAAGCCCTGGGCGATGGTGCGAGACGAGCTGCAGACGTACCGGAGCACGTTCCGGGAGGCGACCGGCGAGGAGCCACCCCCGCCGATGGTGGCCGGCTGGACATTCGTCGACGAATCGGCCGACCGGGCCGAGGAGATGGCGCGCAAGTACATCGGCGGCTACTGGGACTCGATCATCGATCACTACGAGTTCGACAAGGACCACCTCAAGAACACACCTGGCTACGAGTTCCACGGCCAGATGTACGACCTCATCAACGCTCCGGGTGGCTACGAGAAGACCACCGACTTCTTCGTCAACCTCCAGGTGTGGGGAACGCCGGAGCAGGTGATCGACAAGATCACGACCATTCAGAACAACACGTACAACGACGGGTTCATGGGGGTCTTCTCCTACGCCGGGATGCCGGGCGACGAGGCCGAGCGCAACGCGCGCCTCTTCGCCGCCGAGGTCATGCCCGAGCTCCAGGCGATGGCTCCCGTCGAGGATCGCCTCGGCATGCCCGCCTGACCCCGGAGACGCAATCTGGCAAGGAGGCCCGGTGGTCGATCTCGATCTGGAGGATCCGGCGTCGATCGCCGACCCGTTCCGGTACTTCGAGCAGGCGCGGGCCCGCGGCCCTGTGCAGTGGAGCGAGACGCATCGGGCGTGGCTGGTCATCGGCCACGCCGAGGTGGCGGAGGCGTTCCGCGACAGCGAGACGCTGTCGGCTGATCGCGTCACCGCGCTCGAGCGGGTGGCCGCCCAGCGGCCCGCCGCCTTCGGGCAGGTCGTCGAGTTGCTGCGGGGGTGGATGGTGTTCCGAGATCCACCCCAGCACGGGCGGCTCCGAGCTCCGGTCCGCAATGCGTTCACCCCCCGTCGAGTCGACGACCTGACCGACCTCGTCGCCGGCGTCGTCGCCGAGGTGATCGGCTCGCTACCCGACGACGAGGTCGACGTGCGGGAGCACTTCGCCGGCCCGCTCCCCGCGCTCGTCATCGCCGCCGTGCTCGGGGTCGACGGCGAGGAGCGGCACCGGTTCCAGCAGTGGTCGGACGACCTCGC
>JAOTYQ010000098.1 GCA_029861725.1 Acidimicrobiia bacterium
GCCATGCGCGCTGCGTCGCCGATCGCTGCCTCGTCGAAACTCGCCGGGTCGGTCGTGGCCCGAGCGGCCACTCGCACCGACGACCACAGGCGGCCGCGACTGTCGCCGGTACGATCCCGGCCATGCTCGAACCGAATGGCAGGGTGATCATGGTCTCGGGGGCCGGACGGGGGATCGGGTCGGCCATCGCCGCTCGCCTCCATCGCGAGGGCTATGCACTGAGCCTGGCCGCCCGTGACCTCCCGTCGCTGCAGGCCGCCACCGAGGACTGGAGCCAAACCGGTGGTGGGGCGGTGTCGTGCCACCGCTTCGACGCCTTCGACGCCGAGAGCCAGAACGAATGGGTCGCCGACTGCGTCGCTGGTCATGGCCGGCTCGACGGCCTGGTCAACAACGCTGGCGTCATCGAGCCGTTCTCGCTCACCGAGTTCGACGACCGGGGGCTCGACGCCATGTGGGAGGTGAACGTGAAGACCCCGGCCCGGCTGGCCTCGCTCGTCTACCCGCACCTGCTCGCCGCTGATCACGGCCGGGTCGTGAATATCGCCTCGATGTCGGGCAAGCGGGTACGCGGTGGATTCGAGCCTGGCTACGCCATGACCAAGCACGCGGTGATGGCACTCACCCACGCCACCCGTCAGCAGTGGTGGGACGACGGGATCCGGGCGACTGCGATCTGCCCGAGCTGGGTGGAAACCGACATGATCGACGGCGTCGACTACGGCGCCGAGCCAGTGATCCAGGCCGACGACGTGGCGGCGCTGGTGAGCACCGCCCTCGCCCTCCCCGACCACGTCTCGGTCGCCGAGCTCGCGATCAACTGCCGCCGGGAGGACCTCTACTGACCGCCGAAGGCCATCACAGGTCGAGGAGCTCCCGGGCCGAGGCGATCAGCAGGGGCAGGGTGTCGGCGATCGTCTCCATCCGCTCGTCGGTGCTGTCACCGACCGTCCACCGGTGGTGGAGCTGCTGGACGACGACCGCAGTCTTCCACTGAGCGAACGCCTCGTACCAGCCGACTGCCGATACGTCGAGACCGGTCCGCTCCCCGTAGCGCTCGCTGACCTCCGCTCGGGTCGGCAGACCCATCCGGCTCATGCCGTCGTGGGACGCCCGTCGCACCTCGTCGCGATCGTCGGGGTCGGGCCAGTAGTTCAGGAGGGTGCCGAGGTCGGCGAGCGGGTCGCCGAGCGTCGTCATGTCCCAATCGAAGAACGCCGTCACCCGGTCGGGGTCGGCGGGATCGAACAAGGCGTTGTCGAGCTTCAGGTCGTTGTGGACGAAGGAGACCCGCTGGGCCGCCGGCGTGGTCTCCTCCAGGCGGGCGTGGATCTCGGACATCGACTCGTCCCACCCGGGATCGACCACGAGGTCCCAGCGCTTCTTCCAGCCGCCGACCTGCCGGCTCATGAAGCCGTCGGGGCGGCCGAGGTCGCCGAGCCCGCAGGCGTCGGGGTCGAGGAGGTGGAAGTCGGCCATCGCGTCGGCGAGGGCGAGACCGATCCGACGGCCCACCTGGTCGTGCCCTCGCATCGAGGGCGGAATGACCCCTCTGATGACTTCGCCCCGCCGCCGCTCCATGACGAAGAAGTCGGCGCCGGCGATCGAGTGATCGTCGGAGAAGAGGTACGCCCTGGGCGCCCGGTCGAAGTAGCGCCACAGCCTCGATAGAACGGTGAACTCACGTTTCATGTCGTGAGCTCCGGGGGCGAGCGTGCCGAAGGGAGGTCGACGGAGAACCAGCTCGTCCTCCCCGAATGCGATCAGGTAGGTGAGGTTGGCGGCACCGTTCGGGAACTGGGCGACCGCGAACGGTCCCTCGGTGGACACCTCAGGAGGAAGCTCGGATCGGAGGTGGGCCTCGATCCCGGCCCAGTCGAGCTCCTCTCCCGCTCGTACCTCCTCGACCTCGGCCGGTGCGGTATCGCCGAAGGGGTCAACTGGCGCATCCTCGATCATGGCCCGGAGCCTCCTACAGGATCGCTTGGGCGATCGGCACGAGGAGGATCCGGATCCCGAGGATCACGATCAGCACCGACAGGTCGAGGCCGCCGAGTGGCGGGAGGATCCGGCGGATCGGCGCCAACACCGGCTCGGTGAACCGGTACAGCGTGTCGACGATGGGGCGGAACGGCGAATCGGACTTGACCGGGAACCAGCTCACGATGGCTCTGGCAATGAACACCACCATCACCAAGTTGAGCAGGAGGACCAGCACATTGCTGCTGAAGAACATGTGTTCATCGTGCCGGAAAACCGCCGCTCCGCCACATCACCGACCCGACGAATCGGGTTTGGCCCGTTCCCGCTACATCTCGAGTGCTTCCGACACCTGCACCGTTCCGCCGCCCTCCAGTACCGGGCAACCCTTGGCCAGGTCGACTGCGGCCTCGAGGCTGTCGGCGTTGAGGATGCTGTAGCCGCTGACGTCGATCGACCGGCCGCTGCTGGTGCTGCCGTCTGGCGACACGGTCGTGGAGTCGCCGAACGGGTTGCCGCCATCGACCACGGCCTCGCCCATTCCCTCGAACCAGGTGCCCCACGCTCCCATCAGCCGCTCGATCTCGGCTGGGTCTTCTGGCATGCCGGAGCCGCCGTGATAGGTCAGCACGTACTTCGTCATTGGAGTCTCCGTTTCCTCTACGGGGACGAGCGCTCTGCTCGCTCCACACCCTCACGACGAACGATTCCGCGACGGATGGACGCCCCGCTGGACAAAGGGGAGAGAAACGTTCAGGCGACCCGCACGACCGTCGTACCGACCGTCGTTCCGGCCAGCAGGTCGACGAAGGCCTGGGGAGCGGCTTCGAGGCCGTCGTAGTCGGTGACCAGCGGCTTCAGTCGCCCCTCGCCGACCCAGCCGGCCAACTCGGCCCGGGCCTCCTCGTAGGAGGACTCGTAGTCGAAGACGAGGAAGCCCTCCATCCTGACCCGATTGTTCACGAGCAGCCCGGGGATGCCTCGGGGCCCAGGACCGGGACTCGACGTGTCGTATTGGCTGGCCGCCCCGCAGCACACGATGCGGCCGTGGGTGTTCATGCGGAACAGCGCGCTCTCCAGGATGGGTCCGCCGACGTTGTCGAAATAGACATCGATTCTGTCGGGTGTGGCAGCCCGGAACGCGGCGCGGAAGTCGTCGACCTTCCGGTTGATCGCTCGGTCGAAGCCGAGCTCGTCCACTAGCAGTGCGCACTTCTCGTCGGAACCGGCGATGCCGACGACGGTCGCTCCCTTGATGGCAGCCATCTGACCGACGAGGTGGCCGACCGAGCCCGCCGCCGCTGACACCACCACGGTCTCGCCCTCGGTCGGCCGGCCGAGGTCCATGAGCCCGAAGTAGGCGGTGAGCCCGTTGGTGCCGAGCGCACCCAGCAGCTCGCCCGGATCGGCGCTGGGGTCGACGGCGAGCAGCTCGTCGGCCGAGGGCGTCGAGTAGTCCTGCCAGCCTGTCGGGGCCCGGACGACATCGCCGACGGCGAACCGGGAATCGGTCGACGCCTCGACCCGGGCGATGCCGGATCCGCCCATCACCCGGCCCGACTCCGGGGCGCCGGCATAGCTGGCACTGCCCTGGAGTCCGGCCCGTTGCCCGGCCCCGATCGTGATCGCCAACGTCCGACACAGCACCTGGCCGGACTCGGGGTCGGGCACCGCCGCGGCCTCCATCGCGTAGTTCGACACTTCGAGGCGGTCGTCGGGCAGGGCGGCGATGACCACCCGGCGGTTGCTGTTCTCTCGGCTCGGCATCGTCCGAGTATGGTCGCCGCTCCTGAACCGGGCAATCGGTCACCGCCGCCGCTCGCCGCTGGCTCGGGCCCGGGGCTGGGCCGTACAGTCGGCCTCGATAGCGCGACCCGACAACACCGACGGCCTCCACACGAGGACGACCCGACAACACCGACGGCCTCCACACGAGGACGACCCGACAACACCGACGGCCCGATCCCGCAACCACGGCGATCTGAGACGAGGACGCAATTCCATGACCACTGCGAGAGTCGAGCGGGCAGGACTATCGATCGGCCGGGAGCTCCACGACGTGCTCGTCGAGGAGGCACTGCCCGGGACCGGCGTCGACCCTGGCCGGTTCTTCCAGGGACTCGCCGACCTGGTGGCCGAGTTCGGCCCCCGCAACGCAGAGCTGCTCGACCTCCGGGAGGAGCTGCAGGCCGCGATCGACCGCTGGCACCGGGAGCGGGTCGGCCAGCCACACGACGGGGCCGCCTATGAAGCGTTCCTGGAGGAGCTCGGCTATCTCGCGGCTCCGGGTCCCGATTTCGCCATCGACGTGTCGGGGGTCGATCTCGAGATCAGCTCGATCCCGGGACCGCAACTCGTCGTGCCGGTCACCAACGCCCGCTACGCGCTGAACGCGGCCAACGCTCGATGGGGATCGCTTTACGATGCGCTGTACGGCACGGACGCGATGGGCGACCCGCCCCCACCGGGTCCGTACGACCCCGCCCGGGGCGACCGGGTGATCGGCTGGGCGCGCCGCTTCCTCGACGAGACGGTGCCGCTCACCTCCGGCTCGCACGCCGCAGCGACCCGCTACCGGGTCCTCGAGGGCCGCCTGGTCGTCGAGATCGACGACCGACCGGCCGACGACCCGGTTGGCCTCGCGGAACCGGCGAGCTTCGCTGGCTACAACGGACCTCCCGACGAGCCGTCGAGCATCCTGCTCGACCACCATGGACTCGGCATCGAGATCATCATCGATCGAGACCACTCGGTCGGCGCCATCGACGGAGCCGGAGTGGCCGACGTCGTCCTCGAATCTGCAGTCACCACCATCATCGACTGCGAGGACTCGGTGGCCGCGGTCGACGCCGAGGACAAGGCCCTCGCCTACCGCAACTGGCTGGGCTTGATGAAGGGCGAGCTCACCGAGGAGGTCACCAAGGAGGGGAAGACCTTCACCCGCCGCCTGGCCAACGACAAGACGTTCACCGCCCCCGACGGATCCTCACTGGTCCGCCCGGGCCGATCGCTGCTGCTCACCCGCAACGTCGGGCACCTCATGAAGACGCCGGCGGTGCTCGACAGCGACGGCAATCCGATTCCCGAGGGGCTGCTCGATGCTCTCGTGACGGTTCTGTGCGCGCTGCACGACCTGACCGGGGAACGCGGGGGCAACTCCCGAACGGGCTCGGTCTACATCGTCAAGCCCAAGATGCACGGACCCGACGAGGTCGCCCTGGCGGTGGATGTGTTCACCCGGGTCGAGCAGATCCTCGGGCTGCCGGCCGACACGGTGAAGATCGGCATCATGGACGAGGAGCGGCGGACCACGCTCAACCTCAAAGAATGCATCCGGGCTGCCCGGAGTCGAGTCTGCTTCATCAACACCGGGTTCCTCGATCGCACCGGCGACGAGATCCACACATCGATGCAAGCCGGGCCGATGGTCCGCAAGGGCGACATGAAGGCCGAGCGCTGGATCGCCGCCTACGAGGATCACAACGTCGACACCGGTCTGGCCTGCGGCTTGCAGGGCCAGGCCCAGATCGGGAAGGGCATGTGGGCGGCTCCGGACCTGATGGGTGAGATGCTGGCCCAGAAGATCGGGCATCCCCAGTCGGGTGCAAACTGTGCCTGGGTGCCCTCCCCTACCGCCGCCACGCTGCACGCGGTGCACTACCACCGCTGTGACGTCCTCGTCCGCCAGGCGGAGCTTCAAGCAGCTCTGGCGGCGAACGGGCCGCGGGCGTCGCGGCAGGACCTGCTGAAGATCCCGGTGGCGAGCTCGGTCGACTGGTCCACCGACGAGATCCAGGCCGAGCTCGACAACAACGCCCAGGGCATCCTCGGCTACGTGGTCCGCTGGGTCGACCAGGGTGTCGGCTGCTCGAAGGTGCCCGACATCGACGACATCGGCTTGATGGAGGATCGGGCCACGTGCCGGATCTCGTCTCAGCACATGGCGAACTGGTTGCATCACGGGATCGTGACCGAAGCCCAGATTCGCGAGACGATGGAGCGCATGGCGACCGTGGTCGACCGGCAGAACGCAGACGACGAGCGCTACATCCCTATGGCAACCGACTACTCGGGACCGGCCTTCCGGGCGGCGTGCGATCTCGTGCTTTCGGGCGTCGAGCAACCGTCGGGCTACACCGAGCCGATTCTCCATGCCCGCCGGCTCGAAGCGAAGGCAGACTGACCCACGATGATTGGCACATGATGGTTGACACATGATGATCGCAGCCGAGGCCGGAGATGTGAGGTGGGCGCCGTGAGCGTCGTCGATCGGCTGAAGGCGCTTCGGGACGGTCGGGGCCGAAGCGACAAAGCCTCGAGCGATCCCTTCGTGCTCGCGCTCCAAGATGCCTTGGCCGCCGATCGAGTTCGGTCCGACGGCGCCCACCGGTCGCTGCTCAGTCATGACGCATCGGTGTTCGAGGGCGGGAACTCGGGCCCGGTGTGCTACCCGGAGTCGACGGCTGAAGTCCAGGCGATCGTCAGGCTGGCAAACGAGCACGACCGCAACGTCGTGCCCCGGGGAGCCGGAACGGGTCTCGCCGGCGGGGCGATACCGCTCGGCGTTCCGGTGGTGGTTGCGCTGACGAGGATGAATCGGATCGTCGAGATCGACACCGCCAACCGAGTGGCCTGGGTCGAGCCCGGTGTCGTCAACCTCGACCTGACCAAGCATCTCCAGCCGCTCGGCTTCCACTTCGCTCCCGACCCCTCGAGCCAGCAGGTGTGCACTCTCGGCGGGAACGTTGCCAACAATTCCGGAGGCCCTCACTGCCTGGCCTACGGCGTGACCAACGCCCACATTCTCGCCCTCGAGGTCGTGCTCCCGTCGGGCGAGGTGGCGACGCTCGGCGGCTTGGACGCCGAGCCGCAGGGCCTCGATCTGCGCGGCGTGTTCATCGGCAGCGAGGGGACGCTCGGCATCGTGACCCGTATCGCGGTGCGCCTCACCCGCAACCGGCCCGAGGTCCGCACGCTCCTGCTGTCGTTCGACGAGGTGCGAGCGGCGGCCAACACCGTCAGCGGGGTGATCGCCGCCGGGGTCGTGCCAGCGGCAATGGAGGTGATGGATCAGCGGATCACCCAGGCGGTCGAGAACTACGTCGGAGCCGGTTATCCCACCGACGCCGCCGCCGTGCTGCTCGCCGAGGTCGACGGCATCGGGCCGGGCGTCGACATCGACGCTGGGGCGATCGCCGAGATCGGCCGCAGCCACGGCGCCACCGACGTTCGCCTCGCCGGCTCGGAGGAGGAGCGGGCCCTGTTGTGGAAGGGCCGGAAGACCGCATTCGGAGCGATCGCCCAGATCGCCCCCGACTACTACTTGCACGACACCGTCGTCCCCCGGTCGGCGTTGGCGCCGGTGCTGGAGCGGATCTACGCCATTGCCGACGCCCATGAGCTGCTGGTGATGAACGTGTTCCACGCAGGCGACGGCAACCTCCATCCCCTGCTCATCTTCGACGGCCGGGAGGAGGGCGTGCTCGATCGGGTCCACGCCGCCGGCGCCGAGATCATCACCGCGTCACTCGAGGCCGGCGGGGTGCTGTCAGGGGAGCACGGCATTGGAGTCGAGAAGCAGAAGTTCATGTCCGCCATGTTCACCGACGACGACCTCGATCATCAGAACCGGCTCCGGCAGGCGTTCGATCCCGGCTGTCGCACCAATCCGGGCAAGGTGCTACCGGTTGGCCACTCGTGCGCCGACATCGCGGCCCTCCGGTCGATTCCCAAGGAGATGTGGGGATGACGACGGCCGGCTCGGAGGCGACCCTGGCCTCGACCGATGCGACACTGGCGGCGTTCGCCGAGTCGGTCGGCGCCGAGGAACCGATCGCAGTGGAGGGCTGCCGTACGAGGTGGCTGCTCGGCGGTGAGCTGACGTCTGGCACCCGGCTGGTTGGGGCACCGTCGGGGATCGTTCAGTATCGGCCGGAGGAGATGACGATCGCCGTTCGGGCCGGGACGTCGGTGGCCGATCTCGACGCGGCGTTGGCGGAGCGGGGTCAGCGGTCGGCGCTACCAGCGCGCGGGGGCACGGTCGGCGGGGCGCTGGCGGTCGGCGAGAACGACCTGCGGGCCCAGGGTCGGGGCTTGCTCCGCACTGCGCTGTTGCAGGTTCGCTACGTGTCGGCCGAGGGGCGCATCATCACGAGTGGTGGGCCAACGGTGAAGAACGTGACCGGCTTCGACCTGCCGCGGTTGATGGTGGGCTCGCTCGGCACGCTGGGCTTGCTGGCCGAAGTGATCCTGCGGACGAACCCGATCCCGGCCGTCTCGCGCTGGCTCCGGGCCGACGGCGTCGATCCACAGCGGGCCATCGAGGCGGTGATCGCCCCGAGCGCCGTGCTGTGGGACGGGACATCGACGTGGGTCCAGCTCGAGGGCCACGGGGTCGACGTCGACGCCGAGCAGCGGGCCCTTGCCTCGATCGGCTCCTTCGCCGAGATCGACGGTCCGCCAGAGCTGCCGCCCCATCGCTGGTCGCTGACCCCGGCCGAGCTGCCGGGTTTGGCCGGACACACCTCCGAGCCAGACGACGGATCCGGACCGGAGCGATTCGTGGCGGTCGTCGGCTTGGGCCTCGTGTTCGCCGATCGGCCTCAGCCCGCCCGGTCGCTGGCCCCGGAGCTCGCCACGATCGCCGGTCGTCTCAAGCACAACTTCGACCCGACAGGTCGACTCAACCCCGGCCGGGACCCGAGCCGCCGGTAGATGGCCCACCGCTCCCACCCCGAGGACCGACGATCATGGACTTGAAGCTCGACGCCGACGACCTCACCGCCTGCGTCCAGTGCGGGCTCTGCCTCCCGCACTGCCCCACCTACCGGGTGAGCGGCGACGAGACCCTCTCGCCCCGAGGTCGGATCAGGCTCATGCGGGAGGTCCACGACCACGACGCACCGGTCACCGCTGAGGTGCTCCACGCCTTCGAGTCCTGCGTCCAGTGCCGGGGATGCGAGCCGGCGTGCCCGTCCGGTGTCCCCTACGGCCACCTGATGGAACGAACGAGGGAGACGCTGGCCGACGCCGGCGAGATGACGCCGCGCTGGCAGCGGCTCGCGATGAAGCCGCTGGCGAGGCCGCGGCTGCTGCAAGCCGGGATGCGGGCGCTGGCCGTGGCGCAACGCCTCGGCGCGGTGCCCGGGCGGCTCGGCCTCGGGACCGAGGTCCCCCTCCGTCAGGAACCGCTGGAGACGACCGGCGACGACGTGTATCTGTTCACCGGCTGCGTGATGGACGCGATGCAGCGTGACGTGCACCGGGCCGGTTTGGAGGTGCTCACCGCCGCCGGGTTCGGGGTAGAGCCGACAGGGGCGCTGGCGCCCTGCTGCGGTGCGCTACACACCCACGCAGGGTTGGCGGCCGACGCTCGGTCACTGGCGGAGGCAACGATCGGGCGCCTCGCGCCCGACCGACCGATCATCGTCGACTCCGCCGGATGTGGAGCGGCGATGAAGGACTACGGGCACCTGCTCGGCACCGACGACGCCCGAGCGTTCGCCACACGGGTGCTCGACATCGGGGAGTTCCTGGCCGAGCACGTCGAGAAGCTCATGCCGGTCGAGCCCCTCGACCTTCGGGTGGCGATCCAAGACCCTTGCCATCTCCGGCACGTGCAGAGGGTGCATGGGGCCACCCGGAGCCTGCTGGCCCCGTTCGTTCGGGAGCTGGTCGAGCTCGACGACGACGGCCTCTGCTGTGGCGCCGGTGGTGCCTACTCGGTGCTCGAACCGGGGCTCGCAAACCAGATCCGCGACCGCAAGCTCGGCGCCATCGACCGGGCTGTGCCCGACGTGGTCGCCAGCGCCAACCCGGGTTGCTCCCTCCATCTCGCCGCCGCCGGGGTGGCGACCCGCCATCCCGTCGAGCTGGTGCACCAGGCCCTCAACCCCTGAAATTGCGTGCTCAGGCGAAGACCGAGCTGATCGCGAGCCCCATGAACCCGACGGTTGTGGCTGCGATGATTGCCGCCATACCCATGATCTGCTTCATTGCCGGTCCTCCGTCCTGGTCGGGTCCGTCGCCCGCTTCAAGCTGATGAGCCAATCGTCGTTCATCTGAGCGGTGCGGGGATCGGGGATCCCCCTGAACCCACCGGGGCCCACTAGGGAGCCCCCCCGCTTCTCGACCACCGGCTCGCACTCCCATTCGCCACGCTCTACGTTGCCTACGGACTGTGAGACGGGCTCCTGTGCTGCCGGTCGCGGACTGTCACAGCTTTGCAACCGGCTATCTCGTCCGAGGGGACGCTCAGCTCGCTCGGCCGGCGTTGATCCCGATCACCCGTCCGACCTGCGGCGGCACGGGCAGCACCGAGTGGGCGGCTTCGATCGCGGCCAACCGATCGAGCACGTCGGGGGCCATAGGAGCACTACGTCGGGTCCGTTGGGAGATGTGCATCGACAGCAGCTCGTTCGTGGCCGCCAGCCACCCCTCGGTGGCGTGGTGCATGAAGTGGATGTAGTGGAACTTCTTGTGGTCCCAAGCGAGCAGTTGGGTCCGGACCTCGATCGGGTCGCCCAGGCTGAGCTCACGCTCGAAAGTGATGTGGCCCTCGACGCTGAACGTGGTCACCTCGTTGGCCGCTCGGTGGGCCTCGTCGAGACCGACGAAGGCCATCCAGTCGGTGATGGCGTCGTCGAAGACGACGAAGTAGTAGCCGGCGTTGAAGTGCCCGTTGTGGTCGATCCACTCGGGCTTGATCTCGGTCCGGAGCCCAACGAAGGGCGCCGGGAGGTCGGTGGTCACTGGGTCCTCCAAGCCGGCTGGAGCCGGGTTCCGGCTCGAATGGCGACGATGCTACCGCCGGCGCCTACCGCCACCCCAGCCCGATCGGACCCGCAGCGCCGAGCCCCTATCGATAACATGCGGGCATGGCCGAGTACACCTCACCGGAGCATCACCCGGCGTTCGAGGAGTACTGCGAGACGATCTTCGAGCTCGCCGAGGATGGCGTGAAGGTCATCCAGGCCCGCATCGCCGAGCGGCTGGCCGTGTCCCGCCCGGCCGTGTCGGAGATGGTCCGGCGACTCGCCGACGAGGGTCTCGTTCGCACCGAGGGCACCGTGATCGAGTTGACCGAACGCGGTCAGGACCTCGCCAACACGATGGTCCGCCGCCACCGCCTGGCCGAGCGGTTCCTGACCGACATGCTCGGTCTGTCGTGGGCGGAGGCCCACCACGAGGCCGGGAAGTGGGAGCACGTGATCTCGCCGACGGTGGAAGCCGCGATCGTCGAGGCCCTGAACGATCCGACGACCTGCCCCCACGGCAACCCGATTCCCGGGTCGACCTACGTCGAGCCGGAGCTGGTCGCCCTCTCCGAGGTGACGGTCGGGGCCCGGGCCACGGTCAATCGCATCCCGGAGGAGCTCGAGTTCACCCCCGGTCTCCTGGAGTTCCTGGAGCAGAACAACCTGCAACCCGGGGCCGAGGCCACGGTCGTCACCACCTCACCCGATGGTACGACCACGGTCGAGATCGACGGCCAGACGGTGGGGATCAGCGCGTTCACCGCCGAGCGCATCTTGGTCTCCCCCCGCTGATCGCGAGCGCCGTCAACCGGCAGCGGGGAACGCAGCGACCGACGACCCCACGAAGGCGACGTCGACCCGATCGCCGACATCGAAGTCGGAGCCTGCGACCCGCACCTCGATCCGCTCCCCGCCGAGCGAGAGCGAGTAGATGGCGTCGTGGCCGAAGTACTCGACCGCCTCGATGATCGCCCGGCTGCCGGCCACCAGTCGCAGCTGCTCGGGCCGGACGAGTACCCAGGCGTCCCCGGTGATCGCCGATCCCGGATCCAGCGGCAGCGGGCCGAAGAGCGTCGTCGCCGCCCGGCCGTTCGCGGTGCCTCTGACCAGGTTCGCGTCGCCGACGAAGTTGGCGACCCAGCAGTCGTTCGGCCGCTCGTACAGCTCGTCGGGCCGGCCGACTTGAGCGATGACGCCGTCGCGCATGACGGCGACACGGTCTCCGAACGAGAACGCCTCGTCTTGATCGTGGGTGACCGTGATCACCGTGATCCCGACGTGGACGAGGATCCGGCGGACCTCTCGTCGGAGCTGGACACGGAGGCCGGAGTCGAGGGCCGAGAACGGCTCATCGAGCAGGAGTATCGACGGGCGGGGCGCGAGGGCCCTGGCCAGGGCGACCCGTTGCTGTTGGCCTCCCGACAGCGTCGCCGGACGACGGTCGGCGAGGTCCGCCAGCCCGACCAGGTCGAGCACCTCACCGACCCGGGCGCCGACATTCGGCTCTCGACTGATGCCGAAGCCGACGTTCTCGGCGACGGTGAGGTGGGGGAAGAGGGCGCCATCCTGGAAGACCATGCCGACTCGACGGTGCTCGGGAGCGACCGAGCCGCCCGGGCTCGACACGATCCGGTCCCCGAACTCGATCGTGCCCGCCTCGACCGGATGGAGGCCGGCGATCACGCGGAGCAGGGTCGTCTTGCCGCACCCGGACGGCCCGAGGAGCGACAGGATCTCGCCAGCGGCGACGTGGAGGTCGATCTCACGAAGCACCGGGCCGCCGTCGTAGGCCGCCGAGACACCACGGAGCGTCACCGCCGTCCTCGCATCGGAGGCAAGGCTCATCATCGATGTCAAGGTATCCGAACGTCGGTTGGTCCACCTAGCCTGGCGACGGCCGCGAGCGGCCCGCCGCCGCCCGCCAACGGGACGGTCAGAACCGGGCTCGATCGAGCGGTCGAGCGCAACGGTCACTGCGCTTGCCGCCGGAGCACCAGCTGCCAGGTCAGCGCCCCTGACACGATGATGAGCACGATCGATGCTGCCCCGGCCTGGGCGAAGAATCCCTCCTCATAGGCGCCCCAGACCTCGGTGGCAAGCGTCTTGAAGCCGATCGGAGCCAGGAGCAGCGTGACCGGTAGCTCCTTGACGGTTGCCAGCATCACCAGGCCGCCACCCGACAGCAGACCCGGCCGCATCAGCGGCAGCTCGATCACGCGCCGCCGGCGAGCGGCCGACACCTCGAGGAGGCGGGCCGAGTCTCGCAGGCTGGGCGGGACGGCTCGCACCGCGGTCTCGGCCGCCCCGAGC
Source organism: Acidimicrobiia bacterium (assembly GCA_029861725.1). Classification (GTDB taxonomy): domain Bacteria; phylum Actinomycetota; class Acidimicrobiia; order Acidimicrobiales; family SZUA-35; genus CADEDH01. The sequence goes on from JAOTYQ010000098.1 coordinate 13,047, forward strand.
GCTTGAGACCCGAAGTGGATCACGTAGGCCAGCACGAGCAGGGGGAAGGTCTGGTAGAGCACCCACACGACCGGGGTGTTGAGCGACCAGAACACCAAGGCGAGGGCGATCACGATCCCGGGCACGGCGAAGCCGGCGATGACGGAGACGGCCGCGATCGTTGCGGCCCGCGATCGGTATCGCACGGTCAGTACGGCGATCGGTACGACGATCACGACCGCCACCACGGCGGTGACCAGGCCGGCGGTCGCGGTGTTGACGACCGGAGTGATCAGGCGAGCGAGATCGAGCCGGCCGGCGAACAGGCCCCGGGCTGCCCACAGCACAAGGCTCCCGAGCGGGACGATCAGCCCTACCGTCACGAGCAGCCAGGCGCCGGCGGCGGCGACGAAGCGCCACCGGCCCAGCCGGACCCTGTCACCTGCACCGGCGGCGGCCCAGTCGTCCGGAGCATCGTCGCTGCGGAGCCGCCGTTCGGCGGCCACGACCGCGACGGCCAAGACGATGAGCAGGACCGCAGCCACGAATGACACCGCCCGGTCGGTCAGTCGGGTGGCGAAGATCACACGGGTCAGCGTGTCGTAGCCGAGGAGCTGAAC
>JAOTYQ010000634.1 GCA_029861725.1 Acidimicrobiia bacterium
CAGCTTGCCGTCGATCCTTGTCTGATCTTCGCCACGACGGCGGACGAGCCGCCACCGAGGGCGTGACGAGGGAACGAAGCGAGGGATGCGGTGATGATCAAGCGCGTGGTCGTTTTGATCGGCGTGGTTCTGGTAGCGAGCGGGCTCCTGGCGGTACCGCCCGCCGAGAGCCAGACCGAGCCGATGGATGCCGAGTCGCAGGAGCGAGCGGCCGAGGAGGTGATGGACCAGCTGGAGACGACCGACGAGCCACTTGCGATGTCGGAGATCGACGGTCTCGAGGATCTGGGCCCACCACCGTGGCTGTCGCTCACCCCCGAGCGCAGCGAGAAGGTCGTCGAGGCGTGGCTGGAGGTGGCAGCCCAGCTGCCGTCCAAGGACCTCGTCAGCGCCCGCCGCGCCCGCCGGCCCCGTCGGCCGCCGATCCGGTTCACCGAGTCGGAGGCCGCCGACGAGACAGGGGCCAACGACTCCGTCGACACCGGCGAGCTGATCGAGCGCTTCGGCACCCACCCGAGCGAGACCCGACGAGCGATCATCGACGGCAACCTCTCCGGGGTTGCCGAGCAGTTCCCGGTCTTCCTCGACTGCCCGTCGGTCGAGGACGATGGCTCGATCCCGCAGGCCAACGACACCGGACCAAACATCGAGTTCGGTGCACTGTGCGGTGGCCTCATAGGCGACGGCCCGCACGGTGACACCACGGGCGACACCGACTTCTACTCCTTCGGTCAGGTCGAGGCCGGCACCTTGCTGCTCCTCGACGTGTTCAACATCTCCGATTCCCTGCGGCCTGTCGACACCGTGGTCGGGATCTACGATGGGGCCGGCAACCTCGTCGCCACCGCCGAGGACAATGGCGACCCCACTGCCGGGGAGTTCCTCCTCTACGAGGTCACCGAGGCCGGTGCCTACTACGGCGTCGTCGCCGGTTGCTGCGAGCTCCAATCCGATCCGTTTGACCCGGCCAGCGGGCCCGGTGTGGCCGATACCGGGACCTACGAGGCCATCCTCATCGCGGTCCCCCCGCCCCCGGATCCCTGCCTCTCGGCCGAGGACGACGGCGCCATCCCGCTGGCCAACGAGACCGAGTCGAAGGGCCAGGGCGACGACGTGCTGTTCGTCACCGAGTGCTTGGGCGAGATCGGAGACGGGCCACGAGCCGCGACCGGCGACGTCGATTTTTACACGACCCGGGAGATGACCGAGGGGAAGGTGCTGGTGGTCGACCTCTTCGACGCCGATCCCGACTCTCGAGCCGGCGAGTTCACCATCGGCGTCTACGATGCCGCCGGGACCCTCCTGGCGTCCGGTCAGGACGATCCGGATCCTCAAGACGTCAACTTCTTCCAGTTCACCGTGCCGGAAACGGCCGCGTACCAGGTCGTGATCTCCGGCGGGCTGCCGGCCGATCCGTTCGACTCGACCAGCGGGACCAACACCGACATCGTGGGCCTCTATGACGCGTTCCTTGTCGACATCACCCAAGAGCTCCTCGACGAGATAATCGGCGAGCCGGCCGCGCTCAGCTGGCAAGGCGGAGCAGCGGCACTCGCTGCCGCCGCTCCCGAGGCGGCGGCACGGGCGCTGCTCGAAGCTCGACAGGCAGAAGCCACCGCCGCTGCGGAGACCACCCAGGAGGAGCAACCGGCAGTGGACACCGACGTCTTCCTGGTCGACCTGCGGGCGGGCGACGTGATCACCGGTGGGTTCGACGCCGCCCGGGTCACCGGGATCCTGGATCCCGCTGGAGTCGGCCGCATGGCGTCGAACGTCAACCCCAGCTTCATCTACCCCGCGGCGTCACCGGCCCGCCACGGTCGGCGAATCGGCTTCGATCACGTCGTGACCACGAGCGGGGTCCACGCCGTGTTCGTGTCGGAAGGCTCGGGCCCCTACCAGGGCGAGCTCCGGGTCGCTCGGTCTGGGCGGGCCGATGAGCGAAGCGATGGCCAGCAGATCATCTTCCTCGACTTCGACGGGGCGGCGGTATCGCCGAGCATCTTCGCAGCACCCGGCGCCTTCCCCGTACCCGAGCAGGACCTGTCGCCCCTGTCCGCCTTCCTGGAAGCGTGGGGCCTGGAGCCCGATGATGAAGACGCGGTCATCGATGCGGTGATCGATACGGTCATCGAGAACCTCGACACCGATCTCCGAGTGCTCGATGGCCGCAACGGCAATCGCGACGCGTCCCGACGACCAACCGAGTTCGACATCGAGATCCTCAACAGCAGAGATCACGGCGAGCGTTGGGGTCGGCCGAACGTGAGCCGGATCGTCATCGGCGGGACCATCGAGGAGCTGCAGATCCCGACGATCGGCATCGCCCAGTCGATCGACCCGGGCAACCTCGAGGCCGAGGAGACCGGCGTGGTGCTGCTCGACGTCATGAGCGGCCCGCCCGAGTTCGGCACGGCCAGTCTCAATAGCTACCAGCTAGCTGGCGGCAAGACGAAGATCGATCTCGTCGGGAATGCCGTCGGTCACGTCGCCGCCCACGAAGTCGGCCACTACATCGGGAACTGGCACACCGAGACCTTCAACCCCGTGGTGTCCTTGATGGACGCCGGCGGCGAGTTCGAGTCGTTGTACGGCCCAGGACCCGATCTCATCTTCGGCACCGCCGACGACGTCGACTCCGACTTCGCCGAGGACATCTTCCGGGTCCCCGAACCCTTTGCCGGCGTCGAGGACACCGCCGGCCGCTCCGCCTACGCGCTCAGCACCGGGCGGCTGCGACCGCGCCCACGGCCAGGGAGGCCCGCCGACGTCGTCGCCCCGGCGCTGGTCCTAGCCGAAGCGCCCTGAGCGAGCGCGGGCACCATACGAGACCTTCCGGGGCTAGGAGAAGCATCGGTCCCAGCTGAGTCGCTCGGATGATCACGATCGTGTCAACGTGCGGAGGGCGCCGCTCGCGGCGCACCTAATCCCGGAAGTTCTCGAACTGGAGTGGCAGGTCGAAGTCGGCTTCCTTGAGCGACGCGATCACGTCCTGGAGCGCATCGCGCTTCTTACCCGAGACCCGCACCTGATCGCCCTGGGTCTGCGACTGGATGCCCTTGAGTTTCAGACCCTTGATATGGGAATGGATCTGCTTCGCCAGGTCCGACGGGATCCCGGCCTTCAACGACCCAGAGAGGCGAGCCCGCCCCCCGGCGGCGTCCTCGATATTGCCGAAGTCGACCGCCTTGAGCGAGACCTTACGCTTCACCAGCTTCTCCTCGACGACCTGGCGGAACGCGGCCACACGGTCGTGGCTGACCGACTCCAGTGTCACCTTCATCTCCTTGTCGTCGAGCGAGATCGTCGAATTGGTGTCCTTGAAGTCGAACCGGTTGGCTACCTCGCGGCCGGCCTGGTCGACCGCGTTGCGGACCTCTTGCATGTCGAGCTGGGAGACAACGTCGAAGCTTGGCATGACTCAACGCTACCGGCGCCGCCCGCCTCGGGCTCCTCGAGCAGATGCCCGAGGTCGCGGCCACCGGGCGGCGCCCCACCTAAGGTGAGACCGTGGCCGTGTCAGAGCGATGGTTCGACGACTTCTCCGTCGGCGAGGTCTTCGAAACCGGTTCGTACCGGATGGTCGAGGAGCGCATGATCGCCTTCGCCGCCGAGTTCGATCCGCAGGTCTTCCACACCGACCCACTGGCGGCCGCCGACACGATCTATGGCGGCCTGATCGCCAG
>JAOTYQ010000635.1 GCA_029861725.1 Acidimicrobiia bacterium
TCCGCTTCGAGCATCCCGAGATCTCGGCCGTGATCGTCAGCGGCGGCCTCGAGAACGTGTTCTGCTCCGGGGCCAACATCCAGATGCTCGCCGGCTCCAGCCACGACCACAAGGTCAACTTCTGCAAGTTCACCAACGAGACCCGGAACTCGATCGAGGACGCCACCGCCAACTCCGGCATCGCCTTCGTCGCAGGGGTCAACGGCACCGCAGCCGGAGGCGGCTACGAGCTGGCCCTCGCCTGCGACGACATCGTCCTGGTCGACGATCGCTCGGCCGCCGTCTCGCTCCCCGAGGTGCCGCTGCTGGCCGTGCTGCCGGGCACCGGCGGTCTGACCCGGGTCGTCGACAAGCGGTTCGTTCGCCGGGATCTGGCCGACGTCTTCTCGACGAAGGCCGAGGGGGTCCGGGCCCAGCAGGCGCTCGACTGGGGCCTGGTCGACGCCATCGCCACCAAGACCGACTTCGACGCCGTCGTCCACTCCCGCGCCCTGGACCGAGCTGCGGGCTCCGATCGCCCGTCCGACGCCGCGGGGTTCGAGCTGACCCCGCTCGAGCGCAGCATCGATCGTGATTCGATCACCTACGCCAACGTCGCGGTCGCCATCGATCGGGCCTCCCGCACCGCCACGATCACGATCGGGGGCCCGGGAGGGGAGCAACCCGCGACCGCCGACGAGCTGGCTGCGGCTGGTGCTGCGGCCTGGATCGTCGCCGCCGCTCGAGAGTTGGACGACGCGGTGCTCCACCTGCGATTCAACGAGACCGAGATCGGGACCTGGGTCCTCGAGACACTGGGCGCTCTGGACGCCGTCGTTGCCGCCGAGGGACCCCTCGCCTCCGACCCGGATCAGTGGCTGGTCCGTGAGGTGCGCTTGCTGTGGCAGCGAGTGCTGAAGCGGGTCGAGCTGTCGGCCCGGACGCTGGTCACGCTGGTCGCGCCTGGCAGCTGCTTCGCCGGAACCCTGGCCGAGCTGACCCTCCTGGCCGACCGGAGCTACATGCTCGAAGGCACTTGGGAGGACTCGGACCTCCCGCCACCGACGATCCGGCTGACCGAGGCCAACGTCGGTTGGTACCGCATGGCAAACGGCCTGACACGGCTCGAAACCAGGTTCTGGGGCCGGCCCGACGCCCTGCGGGCGGCACGGGAGGTGGTCGGTAAGGACCTGCTGGCAGAGGACGCGATCGAGGTCGAGCTGATCACCGTGGCGATGGACGACATCGACTGGGACGACGAGATCCGGGTGATGCTCGAGGAGCGGGCCAGCTTCTCGCCGGACGCCCTGACCGGTATGGAGGCGAACTACCGCTTCGTCGGCCCCGAGACGATGGAGACCAAGATATTCGCCCGTCTCTCCGCCTGGCAGAACTGGATCTTCCAACGCCCGAACGCCGTCGGTCCCGAAGGCGCGCTGCGGCGGTTCGGCACCGGAGCCCGCCCGACCTACGACCACCACCGAGCTTGACCACAGGAGTCCGACTATGACGACCGTCGACATCGACGCCAAGATCCCGAACAACGTCGACCTGGCCGGCGACCGGCGCCTGCAGCGGGCGCTCGAGTCGTGGCAGCCCAAGTTCATCCAGTGGTGGCGCGACCTCGGCCCGGTGGCGTTCAAGGAGAACCCGGTCTACCTCCGAACGGCGATCGACGTCGGCCGGGAGGGCTGGGCCCACTTCGACCACGTCTCCATGCCGGACTATCGCTGGGGCATCTTCCTGGCCGAGCCCGACGCCGATCGCAAGGTGGCGTTCGGTGACCACAAAGGCGATCACGTGTGGCAGGAGGTGCCCGGTGAGCACCGGGCCGACCTGCAGCGCCTGATCGTGGTTCAAGGCGACACGGAACCAGCGTCGGTCGAACAGCAGCGGGACCTCTGTCTCACCGCGCCGTCGCTGTACGACCTGCGGAACCTGTTCCAGGTCAACGTGGAAGAGGGCCGCCACCTGTGGGCCATGGTGTACCTCCTCCATCGCTACTTCGGCCGCCAGGGCCGGGACGAGGCCGACGAGATGCTGGAGCGCCACTCGGGCGACCCCGACCACCCACGCATCCTCGGTGCCTTCAACGAGCCGACTCCCGATTGGTTGTCGTTCTTCCTCTTCACCTACTTCACCGACCGCGACGGCAAGTTCCAGCTCGCCTCGCTCCGGGAATCGGCCTTCGACCCGCTGTCCCGGACGTGCGACTTCATGCTGAAGGAGGAGGCCCACCACATGTTCGTCGGCGCCACCGGCGTTGCCCGGGTGGTGCAGCGCTCGGTCGAGCTGATGAAAGCGCACGACACCGACGACATCCGACCCTACGGCGGCATCGACATCGCCACCCTCCAGAAGTACCTGAACTTCCACTACAGCGTGTCGCTCGACCTCTTCGGGGCCGAGACTTCGACCAACGCTGCCAACTATTTCGCGGCCGGTCTCAAGGGACGGTTCCAGGAGGAGAAGCGAGACGACGACCACATACTTCGCGATCTCTACCGGTTCGTGCCCGAGGTCACCGACGACGGCATCGGGACCCGAGAGGTCACCCAGCTCGCAGCGCTCAACGAGACGCTACGCGACGACTACACCGTCGACTGCCAGAAGGGCCTCGACCGCTGGAACCGCCTGCTGGCCGACGTGGATCTCGAGCTCACGTTGCCCCACGGCGGCTTCCACCGAGCCGTCGGCACCTTCGCCGGTCGCGCTGTCAGCCCCGACGGTCGGCTGCTCGCCGATGACGAATGGGCGGCGAGCGTCGACGAGTGGCTTCCGACCGACGGGGATCGTGAGCACGTCGAGTCGCTGATGGTCGGTGTCGACCAACCCGGCCAGATGGCGGGCTGGGTCGCCCCCCCGGCCTCTGGCATCCACCAGCAACCCGTCGACTACGACTACGTGAAGGTAACGTAGGAACGTAGGAAGAGGGACTCCGATGACCAGCTACAACGCGGCAACGTGGCTTCTCGATCGGCATCTCGACGAGGGTCGCGGTGATCGAGTCGCCATTCGCCACCGAGGCGACTCCCACACCTACCGCGAGGTGGCGGGAGACGTCTGGCGAGCCCAGAACGCCATCGCCCAACTCGGCTTGGAGGCCGGTGACCGCGTCGCGATGGTGGTCAACGACGAGCCGGGCTTCGTGTCGTGGTTCCTCGGTGCGCAACGCAGTGGTCTCATCCCGATCCCGCTCTCGACGATGCTCACTGGGCCGGAACTGGCGCCGATCGTCGACGACGCCGGCGCCGCCGCCGTGGTCGTGTCGGCCGACTACAACCCGCACCTGGCCGAGGTCGGCTCCGGCGCCCCCGCCGTGCGACACGCGGTGACCATCGGCGGGGAGACCGAGCTGCAGGATTCGTCGATCGCTTCGCACCAGTGGGAGAGGTTCTCCGATCGGGCCGAGGCACCGGTCGCCGGCACGACGGCGGACTCGCCGGCGTTCTGGCTCTACAGCTCCGGCACGACCGGCATGCCGAAGGGGGTCATGCACCGCCACGGCAGCCTGCAGGCCACCGCCGAGACCTACGCCGCCAAGGTCCTGAAAACGGCCGACGACGACCGCTTCCTGTCGGTGGCCAAGCTGTTCTTCGCCTACGGTCTCGGCAACTCCCTCACGTTCCCGTTCGCGGTCGGTGCCACGACGATCCTCGACGACCGGCGGCCGACCCCCGACACCATACTCGAGCTGATTGCC
>JAOTYQ010000636.1 GCA_029861725.1 Acidimicrobiia bacterium
CCTCGCGTCGATGACCGAGCTCGCGGACTTGCTCGACGAGATCGCTGTCGACGACAAGACCAGCGTCGTGATGCTCACCGGCGGCGTCGACGGGTACTTCATCGCCCACGCCGACCTCGACGACCTCCAGCTCACCGCCAAAGGCCAAGTGCCCGAAGGCGATCCTGAGGCCTGGCGGCGGGCCCTGACGCAGCTGGGCGCCATGCCCCAGCCGACAGTGGCCGCCATCGATGGCCAGGCCTGGGGCGGTGGTTGCGAGATCTCGCTGGCGTGCACGATGCGCATCGGATCAGATCGGGCCCACCTGGCTCTGCCGGAGGTGAGCGTCGGGATCATTCCCGGGGCTGGCGGCACCCAGCGCCTGCCCCGTCTCGTCGGGGCAGCGAAGGGAGCCGAGCTCGTGCTATCGGGCCGTCGGATCTTCGCCGATGAAGCGCGCCGAATCGGGCTCCTCAACGAGGTCCTGCCCACTGAGGGCTTCCTCGACGCCGCGATTGCGTGGTGTAGGCGGATGACTCGCTGGCCCCGGGCCGCCATTGTGGCAGGGAAACAGGCTGTGATCGGTGGTCTGTCGATGCCGCTCGACGAAGGACTGCGCCACGAGTTCCGGCTGTTTCGTGAGCTGAACGCGTCGGAGGAGGCCAAGCGGCGAAACGCGGAGATCGTTCGACCGAGCTGAAGGAGACACGATGCACGTTGGCATGGCGTTGGTGCTGCAGAATCCAGAGGACACGCGCGACGACCGCGAGGTCTATGAAGCGGAACTGGGACTTGGGCTCCGGGCCGAATCGCTCGGCTTCGAGTCGCTCTGGACGGTCGACCATCATTTCTCCGGCTACTCGATGAGTCCCGATCCGCTGCAGATCCTGACATGGTTCGCCGGCCAGACCACCGACTTACAGCTTGGTACGGCCGTGATCGTCCTGCCCTGGCGAGATCCCGTACAGGTCGCTGAGCAAGTGACCTTGCTTGACAACATGTCGGGCGGTCGGGTGCTTCTCGGCATCGGTCGAGGACTGGCCCGCCTCGAGTACGACGGATTCCGGGTCGACCGCAACAACTCGCGTGAACGCTTCATCGAGTACGCCGAGGTCTTGTTGAACGGACTCGAACGAGGATATGTCGACTACGACGGCGAGATCATCCACCAACCGCGGCGTGACATCCGGCCTCGGCCAGAGCGCTCGTTCATCGGTCGTACCTGGGCTGCGGCGGTATCGCCGGAATCGGCTCCGATCATGGCCCGCCTCGGAGCCGGATTGCTCGTGATTCCCCAGAAGCCGTGGAGAGTCGTGGCCGCCGATCTGGCGGCATACAGCGAAACGTGGGCGGCGGAACGGCCGGGCCAGACCGTGCCAGCCCCGCTATCGGGCGGGTTCGTGTTCGTCGACGAGAGCGCCGATCGAGCCGAGGAGCTGGCTCACGCCTACATCGGCGGCTACCACCGGACGATCCTGCAGCACTACGAGCTCGCAACCGACGCCAACAGCGGTGTGAAGGGCTACGAGTTCTACTCCAACGTCGCCAACCGCGTCGACGAGCGCGGTCTCGACGGGGCAACTCAGGACTTCGTCAGCCTGATGCCGTGGGGCACACCAGATCAGGTGCTCGAGAAGGTTGCCGCCATCCGCGACAACATCGGCATCGCCGGTTTCTTCCCGTTCTTCTCCTACGGCGGCATGCCGTACATCGAGGCCAACCGAAACCTCGAGCTCTTCGTCGACTCGGTCATGCCCGAGATCAAGACGTGGGAAGCGCCGCCCATCGGGATCGACGCCAAGACCCCCTCCTGATCTCGCACGCCCCAGAAGCTCACTTGCCCGTAGCTGCCGGCCTCCAACACTGATGCAGGGGCCTCGCGTGCCCCAGTGGGGGATCGCTGGGTCTGCGTCAGGCGATGGCGCGACCGTTGACTCTGGTCCCCGGGAGAAGCCCAGTGGCCGGTCAGCAGCCTTAGTCGGATGGATCGCGATAGCGAGGGAGGGGCACGTTCGGATCGCGTGGTACGTGCCGGTAGGCGATGTCGTCACGGCTACGGAGCCCGCGCACGTAGCGGCCACTGCCTCGGGTTGGCGTGATCGGCGCCGTGTCGGTCCACTCGACGACCACCACCCGATCAGCAATACGCCACGCACCATCGCGTTGCTCGAAACGATCGACATAGCGGGCCCCGAATCGCTCCAGTAGCTCCCCCTCATCGCCTTTGGCCCGGTGATCGGCGAACACATAGGTCTCCACGTAGGCCGTGGTGTCATCGGCGAAATCGATGATCGAGTCTCCGATGGTGTGCATCGTGGCTTCGTAGTGCTCGAGCAACGCCTCGGTGGCGAATCGGGCAAGCTCGTGACCCGACCCCTGGAAGGCTCCGTGATCGTCAACGGCGTCGGGATGATAGGTCGAGGCGACCAGTTCAGCATCACAACGATCTATGCCGCGGCAGTAGTCGAGGAGACGACGTCGGATCTCGCGTTCGGCGAGAAGCTGATCGGTGACGTCCATAGGGACCTCCGGTGGCGAACGGTTTGGTGCAGGGGTTGCCGTTCCCCAGCGCTTCCCAGTGTCGCACCTCAACGGCCGACCACCTCACGGGCACCAATGGACGACTCCGACGTCCGCGCGCAAGACAGGGCGAGCTCGAACCATCCTTGTGCCACAACGAAGCACACGTCTGGGGCTCACGGCCAGAGGCGCTGGTGGAGGCAGGCCGTGCCCGGCCTGCTCAGGCGCCGCAACCTCGGACTCGAGCGACTGCTACTCGCCGCGGAGGTACCGCATGGATTCGATAGCGCCCTCGAAACCTTGGGCGCCGGGTTCTCGCCGGCCGAAGGTCTCCTCCCCGCCTTCGACGTAGCCCTCGGGGATCGTCCAACCCCGCAGTAGTGTCAGGCGGTCGTCGCCGGTGGCGGTATAGGCCCGGCCGAGTTGCTGGATGACGTCGCCGAGGACGGTCTCGGTGAAGATCCAGGTCGACAACGCCGCATGGTCGGGGACGACCCGCCCGGGCTGAGAGGCGATCGCCTCGTGGTACAGGACCCGGAGATCGTCGGCGACGTGTCGACAGACGTAGGGCATGACGTGACTCCATTCGACGTGCCTAGCGAGGTCGGGGAGCTCGAGCACGGTGTGACCGTCGGCAACCGCTCCGAGCAGCCGGGCCATCGCCTCGATGTCATCGGCGGTACCGCCACTGGCACCGATGAGGGTCCGCCCGCCTCGTGACCGCCGCGTCTCCTCGGCCCATGGTTGCATTCGGGCGACTTCGCTCAGCAGCCATTGCGTGTAGGAGTCGCCGTCGATCGGGGGCAGATTGAGCGGACAGGCCCAGATCTCCGGCCCGGCGGATTCCGGCGCCTCGTCGGGGAAGTCGACGATCGTCGGTTCGTTCGCCGTCTCGAGCAGTTGCAGGGCATCGGTGAGCACCCGACGTTGGAATGCCGGCTCGTCGGCCCCTCCCAGGGGTCGACCGAGCGGAAAGGGAACCCAGAGGGCCCTCGGCGGCCTCATCACCTCGGTGTGCTCTCGGATGAGGCTGATGCTGGTGTGTAGCCACCCCTTCCCGTTCGATGAAGTGTGCGAGTCCGCTCACGGCGGACGTGCAGGCCGGTCAAACCGGGATGAGGATGGCGACGTCGACCCCGTCATCGCGCAGGAATCGTCCAACCTCTTTG
>JAOTYQ010000100.1 GCA_029861725.1 Acidimicrobiia bacterium
GCCGAAATTGCTTCACCGAGAGCGATCGAACGACCGCTGGCTGCTCCGTGACCTGGGGATTCAACAAGGTGTCATCACTGTGAGTGATGCGCGCTTGCACCTGCCAGCTGTGGATCCGATAAGGTTGGCGGAACCGTACAGCAGTTCGTCGGCTCCGCACGGGCCGAGGGACCGAGCTCGGCAGGGCCAGAGTCGTCCCGGTCGGCCCGGACACGGACCGACGCCTCAATCCTCAGACGGTCGCTGCCCAGACGACGACCGGACCAGACGACTTGGAGTTCCGTTGCGTGATTTCCCGGCGCCACAGGGCCTGTACGACCCCCGTTTCGAGCACGACTCGTGTGGTGTGTCCTTCGTCGCCGACCTCCACGGCCGGCCGAGCCACGACATCGTCATCAACGCGTTGGGCGCCCTGCGATGCCTCCAGCACCGGGGCGCGACCAACGCCGAGCCGAACACCGGCGACGGTGCGGGGCTCCTGATCCAGGTTCCCGATGCGTTCTTCCGCTCGCAGCTCCCCGATCTCCCGCCGGCTGGCACCTACGCCACCGGAATGGGCTTCCTGCCCCCGGAGCCTTCGACCTGCGACAAGGCCAAGACGGCGATCGAGGCGGTCGTCGCCGAAGAGGGACTCGAGGTCGTCGCCTGGCGCACCGTCCCCACCGATCCCTCGTCGCTCGGCGAGCAAGCTCGGGGGGTCATGCCGTCGTTCGAGCAGGTGTTCATCGCCTCACCGGCGGGAACGGCGGAACCGCCCAGCGGATTGGCTCTCGACCGGCAGGTCTACGTTGCCCGCAAGCGGATCGAGCACGAGCTGCCCGACCAGATCGGAGCAGCTCTCTACTTCCCGAGCTTGAGCAGCCGCACGTTCGTGTACAAGGGGATGCTGACCACGCCGCAGCTGGGCTCGTTCTTCCCAGAGCTGACCGACGAGCGCATCGAGAGCGGCCTGGCTCTCGTGCACTCCCGGTTCTCGACGAACACGTTCCCCTCCTGGCCGCTCGCCCACCCCTATCGGTTCGTCGCCCACAACGGCGAGATCAACACGGTGATGGGCAACCGGAACTGGATGCGGGCCAGAGAAGGGGTGATGAAGGCCGAGCAGTGGGCCGGAGCCGAGGAGAAGCTCTTCCCGATCTGCACCCCCGCCGCGTCCGACACAGCCAGCTTCGACGAAGCCCTCGAGCTCCTCCACCTCGGTGGCTACCCACTACACCACGCCGTGTTGATGATGATCCCGGAGGCCTGGGAGCGCCACGACGACATCGGGGCAGAGCAACGCGCGTTCTACGACTTCTACTCCTCTGCGATGGAGCCGTGGGACGGACCGGCATCGGTCACGTTCACCGATGGCACGATCGTCGGCGCGGTGCTCGACCGCAACGGGCTCAGACCGAGCCGATACTGGGTAACCGACGACGACCTGGTGATCATGGCCTCGGAGGTCGGCGTGATCGACGTCGAGCCGTCCAAGGTCGTCGGCAAAGGGCGACTCGAACCGGGGAAGATGTTCCTCGTCGACACCAGCCAGGGTCGTATCATCGACGACGACGAGATCATGCGCGACCTGGCCGCCGAGCATCCCTATGGCGAGTGGCTGGCCGGCCGCTACCGCCTGGACGACCTGCCACCCTTCGAGGTGTCGTTGACCTGTCCTACCCCCGGGGAGCTGCAGGCCGAGCAGGCGACGAACGGGTACACGATCGAGGAGCTGGAGCTGCTGGTCGATCCGATGGTGATCGACGGGAAGGAGGCGATCGGTTCGATGGGAACCGACACGCCCCCGGCGGTGCTCTCCAGCCGTCCTCGGATGCTGTACGACTACTTCTTCCAGCTGTTCGCCCAGGTCACGAACCCGCCTCTCGACGCTCTCCGCGAGGAGCTGGTCACGAGCCACCGGGTGATCGTCGGCCCCGAGTCGAACATCCTCGTACCGGGGCCCGACTGGTGCCATCAGCTCGAGCTCGCCTATCCGGTCGTCACGGCCGCCCAACTGCAGCGGATCGTCCAGGCCGGTCGCGCCGGGCTCGATCAGTTCACCTCGGCGGTCATCTCGGGCTTGTACCCGGTGGCCGAAGGTGAGGCCGGGCTCCGGGCAACCATCGACGACATCAAGACCCAGGTCAGCTCGGCGATCGCGGACGGGGCGACGATCATCGTGCTCTCGACCAGGGGAGCGACCGCCGACCTCGCCCCGATCCCGTCGCTCCTGCTGACCGGGGCCGTGCACCACCATCTCGTGCGGGAGAAGCTCCGGACCCAGGCCGGCCTGATCGTCGACAGCGCCGATGCCCGGGAGGTGCACCACTTCGCCCTCCTGCTCGGGTGTGGCGCCAACGCAGTCTGCCCGTCGCTGATCTTCGACACGATCGCCTCCCGCGCCGACGATCGGGCCTCGGCCGAGGCCAACTACATCAAGGCCGCTTCGAACGGCGTGATCAAGGTCATGTCCAAGATGGGGATCTCGACCGTGGCGTCCTATACCGGGGCCCAGATCTTCGAAGCGGTAGGGCTCAGCCAGGGCTTGGTCGACGAGTTCTTCACCGGGATCACGTCGAAGCTGGGCGGCATCGGGCTCGCCGAGCTGGCCGAGGAGTGCCGGCTGCGCCACGTCCGAGCGTTCCCCGATCGGCCCGAGCTCCTGGCCCACCGAGGCCTCGACTATGGCGGCGAGTACCAGTGGCGGCGGGAGGGCGAGTACCACCTCTTCAACCCGGAGACGGTCTACAAGCTCCAGCACGCGACCCGCACGAAGCGCTACGAGGTGTTCAAGGAGTACACGAGCCTCGTCGACAACCAAGCCGAGCAGCTGGCCACCCTCCGGGGCCTCTTCCGGTTCGACACCGGGGGCCGGGAACCGGTGCCGATCGGGGAGGTGGAGCCCATCTCGGAGATCGTGAAGCGGTTCGCCACCGGGGCGATGAGCTACGGATCGATCTCGGCCGAGGCCCACGAGACCCTGGCGATCGCCATGAACCGGCTCGGTGGCAAGTCGAACACCGGGGAGGGCGGCGAAGATCCCGAGCGGTTCGTGCCGTTGCCGAACGGCGACTCGAAGCGGTCCGCCATCAAACAGGTCGCGTCGGGCCGGTTCGGTGTGACCTCGGAGTACCTGACGGAGTCCGACGACCTCCAGATCAAGATGGCGCAGGGGGCCAAGCCCGGCGAGGGCGGTCAGCTTCCGGGGCGCAAGGTATACCCGTGGATCGCCAAGACGAGGCACTCGACCACCGGAGTCGGCCTCATCTCTCCGCCGCCCCACCACGACATCTACTCGATCGAGGATCTCGCGCAGCTCATTCACGACCTGAAGAACTCGAACCCGTCGGCCCGGGTCCACGTCAAGCTGGTGGCCGAGGTCGGGGTCGGCACGGTGGCGGCCGGCGTCAGCAAGGCCAAGGCCGACGTGGTGCTGATCTCCGGCAACGACGGCGGGACCGGGGCCTCCCCGCTCACGTCGCTGAAACACGCCGGCGGGCCGTGGGAGCTCGGCTTGGCCGAGACCCAGCAGACGCTACTGCTGAACGACCTCCGCGACCGGATCGTCGTCCAGGTCGACGGGCAGATCAAGACCGGCCGCGACGTGGTGATCGCCGCTCTGCTCGGCGCCGAGGAGTTCGGGTTCGCCACCGCACCCCTCGTGGTGTCGGGCTGCATCATGATGCGGGTCTGCCATCTCGACACCTGCCCTGTCGGGGTCGCCACCCAGAACCCCGTGCTGCGAGAGCGGTTCGCCGGCAAGCCGGAGTTCGTCGAGACGTTCTTCGAGTACATCGCCGAGGAGGTCCGCGAGCTTCTGGCCCAGCTCGGGTTCCGGACCCTCGACGAGGCGATCGGGCGGGTCGAGTGCCTCGACACGACGGAAGCGATCGACCACTGGAAGGCGTCGGGTCTCGATTTGACGCCCATCCTGCACCTCCCGGCCACCGACGAGGGAGCCGCCCGCCACTGCACGACCGGCCAGGATCACGGGCTGGATCACGCCCTCGACCAGCAGCTGATCACCACCGCCGCCCCGGCCCTCGCCACCGGAGCGCCGGTGTCGCTCCGGTTCCCGATCGCCAACACGAACAGGACCGTCGGCACGATGCTCGGCCACGAGCTGACCAAGAGGTACGGCGGCGCGGGCCTACCCGACGACACGATCGAGATCGACTTCACCGGCTCGGCCGGCCAGTCGTTCGGGGCGTTCGTCCCCCGCGGTATCACGATGCGGTTGGAGGGCGACGCCAACGACTACTTCGGCAAGGGTCTCTCTGGTGGGCATCTCCGGCTCTTCCCGCCGGTCGATTCGCCGTTCGTGGCAGAGGAGAACATCATCGCCGGCAATGTCATCCTCTACGGCGCCACCTCCGGAACGGTCCACATCCGCGGCGTCGTCGGCGAGCGCTTCTGCGTGCGCAACTCCGGTGCCGAGGCGGTCGTCGAGGGCGTCGGCGACCACGGATGCGAGTACATGACCGGTGGGGTGGCGGTCGTGCTCGGCTCCACCGGTCGTAACTTCGGGGCTGGCATGTCGGGCGGGATCGCCTACGTGCTCGACACCGAAGGAACCTTCCCCAGCCGGGTCAACCGGGAGATGGTCGAGCTGGAGGACCTCGACAGCGAGGACGACGTCCGTCTCTACGGGCTGATCGAGCGCCACATGACCGAGACCGGCTCGACGGTGGCCAAGAGCCTGCTCGCCGATTGGAGCAACAGCTTGCAACGATTCGTGAAGGTCATGCCGACCGACTACCGACGGGTCCTCGACGCTGAGCAGCGGGCGGCGAGGGACGGGACAGACCCGGTGGCAGCGATGATGGAGGCCGCCCATGGGTGATCCCCGCGGCTTCCTCCTCCACGACCGGCGGCTGCCGACACGACGTCCGGTTCCCGTGCGCCTCAAGGACTGGCAGGAGGTGTACGAGCCGTTTCCCGAGAGCGAGCTGCGCGACCAGGCCTCGCGCTGCATGGACTGTGGCATCCCGTTCTGCAACAACGGGTGCCCGCTCGGCAACCTCATCCCCGACTGGAACGACCTCGTCTACCGCAACGACTGGAAGCAGGCGATCGACCGGCTGCACGCAACGAACAACTTCCCGGAGTTCACCGGTCGGCTGTGCCCGGCGCCGTGCGAGGCAGCCTGCGTGGCTGGGATCAACACCGACCCGGTCACGATCAAGAACATCGAGGTGACGATCGTCGATCGGGCCTGGGCCGAGGGCTGGATCACGCCGATCATCGCCTCCAAGAAGACGGGAAAGCGGGTGGCCGTCGTCGGGTCCGGACCAGCGGGTCTGGCCGCCGCCCAGCAGCTGACGCGAGCCGGACACGACGTCGTCGTGTTCGAGCGGGCCGACCGGGTCGGCGGCCTCCTGCGGTACGGCATCCCCGAGTTCAAGATGGAGAAGGCGGTCCTCGACCGCCGGTTGGCCCAGATGGAGGCGGAGGGCACGGTGTTCCGCACCAACGCCTACGTCGGCAGCGACCCGAGCCATCCCGATCACGTCCCGGTCAGCGAGCTGACCGACACCTTCGACGGGATCGTGCTCGCCGGTGGGGCGACCCTGGCGAACGATTTCGTGGCCAACGCTCCCGGCCGAGAGCTCGATGGCATCCACCAGGCGATGGACTACCTGCCGCCGGCCAATCGAGTGCAGGAAGGCGACCTCGACGAGCCACCGATCACCGCCGCCGGCAAGAAGGTCGTGATCCTCGGCGGTGGCGATACCGGAGCCGACTGCCTCGGTACCGCCAACCGGCAGGGAGCCGAGATCGTCCACCAGTTCGAGATCATGCCGCGACCCCCCGACGAGCGGTCCGAGCAGAATCCGTGGCCGACCTGGCCGTTGATCATGCGCACCGCCTCCGCCCACGAGGAGGGCGTCGAGCGCCGGTTCTCGGTCAACACGACCGAGTTCGTCGGCTCCGACGGCAGGGTCACGCACCTGCGGGGCCACGAGGTGGCCTGGGTGACGAACGAGAGCGGTCCGCCCCGCCCAGAGCAGATCGAGGGGACCGACTTCGAGCTCGAGGTCGACCTGGTGCTGCTGGCCATGGGGTTCCGGGGCCCCGAGGGAGGCATCATCGACAAGCTCGGACTCGAGACCGACGATCGGGGCAATGTGGCCCGTGACGATCGCTGGGCCACCTCGGCCGACAACGTGTTCGCCTGCGGTGACATGGGCCGGGGCCAGAGCCTGATCGTTTGGGCCATCGCCGAGGGACGCTCGTGCGCTGCTGCCGTCGACGAGGCGTTGATGGGCGCCACCCTCCTACCCTCGCCCATCAGGCCCACCGATCGCCCGATGACCTGACCGCTCGCCGCGTGGCGCGGCGGGCGAGCTCAGCTGTTGGCCGGCTCGGTCGCCGCCTCCTCGACGAGGTTCTCGAGCAGGAGGCGGTAGAGCGACGAGCAGACCCGGAAGGCGCTCTCGCCGGTCTCGGTGATCACGTCGGCGACGGTGTTTCGACCGTCGAGTAGTGAGAGGAACCGCCACTCGTCGGCGGTGACCAACCGCTGGTCGACATCGGTCGGCAGCGATCGGGCCAGGGTGAACACCGCTCCGGTCGACGGTATGCGGGCAGCGATCCGGCGCCAGATCTCGAGCCGCTCCTGAGCCTTCGCCACCAGCTCACCGGTCTCCTGGGCGAACCGATCCCCGAGCGGGTGGGTCTCGTCGCCATCGAACCGATAGCTGGCATCGGTCGGGACGAGCATCTCGAACAGCGCGTTGAGGTTGTGCTCGTGCAGCAGCCGCCGCACGGCGCCCTCGGAGCCGGGATGATCGGCCAACATCCGATCGAGAGCCGACGGCGCCCCGTTGTCGCCGGCGGCGCGGTCGTCTCCTTCGCGGTCCAACAGAGCCCGTAGCTCGGCCTCGGTGCCGACGTTGCCGTCGAACAACACTCGAGCCAGATCCGGGCTCGAGCCGGTGCTGGCCAGATACGTACGACCGGCGCTGAACCAGACCTCGCTTCCGTCCCCGATGCGAAGGACCCCGGTCATCCCGTCACCGGCGATCGCGGACAGCAACGCCGGCAGCGGCGTGTCGCTGAGTGTCCCATCAGCTCGTTGTTCGGTCTCCACTCCACGACAGTAATGCAAACCCCAACCGCTACCGATGGACCTTGGTGAACTTCACCTGGCGGGATCATGCACTGCCGGGCAACGGCTCAAGACAACTGCCGCTCGGCCGATCACGGCAGTAGAGAGTCGAGATCGGCAGAGAGATCGAGAGGACGATGCTGGACAATCTGAGCGTGCGCACCAAGTTCCTCGCTGCCGCCGCCGTTCCGGCGAACGTGTTGGTCGTACTGGCGACCATCGCCGTCGGGGTGGCGGGCGACCCATTGCTGGCCGTCATAGCCGGCGTCGGGGCCGTCGCCACGCTCTTCGTCGCCCACCACATCGGGTCGACCCTGACGGCAAGGCTCTCCGTGCTGTCGGCCGACCTGGCGACCACCGACCTCGATGAGGATCCTCCACCCGATGCTGCCCACGCCTCCGACGAGATCGGCGACCTCGAGCGAGCGGTCCACCGGCTGCAACGACGAGCCGGCGAACACCGAGCCGACGCCAGGCAGGCATCGAGCCGATTCGTGCGCTCGCTGATCAGGAACCTGTCCGAGCGGAACCACGTCCTCCTGGATCGCCAGATCGAGCACATCGATTGGCTCGAAGCGACCGAGGAGGACCCCGACCGGCTCGAGGCCCTCTTCGAGCTCGACCACTTGGCGATCAGGATGCGCCGGATCTGCGAGAGCATGATGGTCGTGGCCGGGACCGACTCGATCCACGATCGTGTCGACCCCGCACCGGCCACCGACGTCATCCGAGTAGCGATCGGCGAGAACGCGGACTACCGGAAGATCCAGGTCCAGTCGCTCGACGACGCGATGATCGATCCGGGCGCCGCCTGCGAGTTGACCCACGTCGTGTCGGAGCTGCTCGCCAACGCAACCCGGTTCTCGCCGCAGGGCGAACCAGTCGAGCTATACGCAACCTTGCTCGACGACGGGTCGTACCGGGTGACGATCATCGACCAGGGTTCAGGCATGGACGACGACCGGCTGGCCAAGGCCAACGCCGTGCTCAGCGATCCCCCCGATCTCGATGCCGATCTCGACGACGAGATCGGGCTCCATGTGACAGGCCGGCTGGCGCGACAGCTCGGAGCGATCGTCACGCTGTCGAGGACGGCGGGGTCGGGCGTCACCGCCGAGGTCGTGCTGCCGAGCAACCTCGTCGGCGCGGCACCCGACCCGACAACGTCGGGAGGATCGGGGGCGCCGAGACCCCAGCGGCCGGAGCCGATCGGCCAGTGGGTCCCGCCGACGGTCGATCCGGAGGTGCCGGGCGCGCTCCGACCACGTGTCGGCGCGACCGTAGAATCGGGGGTCTCCGCCGACGTTGCGGGTACAGGCCCGCAGCCGGCCCGCGACGAGGCGGGCGAGACCTGGCAAGCGGCGGTCCCGACCGCTCGAGCAGCCGCCGATCAGCTCGGCCTGAAACGGCGGGAGCGCCGTGAGTCGTCGGCATCGACGACGACCCCCGGGGGGCCGCCGGCCCGGTCGAGCACACGCAAGCCTGACGAAGTCCGATCGATGATCACGAAGTATCGCGACGGGCTTCGAGGCGGCCAGGACACCCGCGACCGGGCATCGGATCGCTGAACGTCGGAGCGCACCGACGATTGCGGCCATCGCTGGCGGTTGTGCCATCTTGTGCCGCATGACCGCAGTCGAGCTACTCGAGGGCCTGGCGACGACCAGGGCGATCCGCCGCTACCGGGACGAACCGATCCCCGACGACGACCTGGCCACGATCCTGTTCGCCGCCACCCGGGCCCCGACCGGCTCGAACCGGCAGAACTTCCGGTTTCTCGCGCTCACCGATGGGCCGCTCGCCGGCGAGGCGAAGTCCCTGCTCGGCACGAGCTTCCGGGCCGGCTGGAACGCCAAGCGGTCGAGCGATGGCTATGGCTGGGGCTCGGGAATCGACGACGACTCGCCCAAGGCCCGAATGGCCCGCTCGATGCAGCACTTCGTCGATCACTTCGAGCGGACCCCTGTCGTCATCCTCCCCTGTATTCGGTCTCGCCATCACAGCCTGATCGACGGAGCCAGCATCTACCCGGCGTGCCAGAACCTCCTGCTCGCGGCTCGGGCCCTCGGCTACGGCGGAGTGCTTACCGGCTGGCACAAGCCGGTCGAAGCCGAGCTGCGGGACCTGCTCGGCATCCCCGATGAGATCGAGGTAGCGGCGACGATCCCCCTCGGCAAGCCGGTCGGGCACCACGGACCGGTCCGCCGCCGTCCACTCGCCGAGCTGGTGTTCGACGATCGCTGGGGTCGAGCCGCCCCTTGGGCCGTCGACCCCGAGGGCACCCGGTTCACCTCAGCCGGCCCGCCAGGCCAAACCGACCGCGGTGACCTGACCGGATCGCAAGGGCACGACCGTCGCCGGTGACGGCCCACGTCCACCACGGCGTAGGCCTGACCCCCTAGCGTCAGAACGGCGCTGCGCCGAGGAAGTCGAGACCCCGCTCGAGGAATGGGAAGGCCTTCGGGAGCCCGAAGTGATCGACCCCGGGCAGGGTGAGCAGCTCGGCATTGGGGAGGGCGTCGACGAGCGGCTCCGCCGGACCGGCGAAGTCCTTCTCGCCGATGACGACCAGTGTCGGATTGGTGATCGCTGCCAGTTCTTCGGGACCGAGCGGCGGGTGCTTGCGTTGGATGAACGCAGCCAGGGCCTTCGGATCGTTCCCGTCGCCCTCGGCCATGGACTTGAAGTGCTGGGCCACCATGTCCTCGGCCTCGGCGGTTCCCTGCAGCGCGTCGAGGATCGGGTTGCCCTCCCGCCGCTCGAACAACGATTTCCCGATCCCGCCGACGACGAGCCGTCCGAAACGGTCGGGATCCCGCGACGCCAGCACGAGGAGGATCCGGGCCCCCGCCGAATAGCCGACGCCATCGACGGGGCTGGGCGGCAGCGCGTCCTCGACGAGCTGCTCGACCGCGTCGTACTCGGCCGGGTCGTGGGGCTTGGGTGCATCGCCGTGACCGAGGAGATCCGGGGCGATGACCTCGCGTCCGGCCTCGGTCAGCAGATCGACCCATCCCGGCTCGTGCCACGTTCGTCGGGCCGAGGTGGTGAAGCCATGGAGCAGGAGGACCGGATTGCCCGCCATGTCAGGCGGACGCGAGGACGGTGTCGGCCTCGTCGGTGACGGTGGCGTAGGGACCGCCGGCCTGGTCGGCGCTGCGACGGATGGCGGCGATGTCGGAGGTCCGGTAGCTCGCCAGTCGGATGCTCCACGAGTCGATCACGTAACGGTTGTCGCGGAAGGCGAAGAACGTGGTGAGGGGGCCCTCCTGCTGGTACGCATCGGCGCCCTCCACGATGTCGGTTGTCTGATCTGTCAGGGTCACGGCGAACAGCGCCATGGCGAACCTCCGTCATTTGCGGCCAGGACCGGTACTGGCTCGCTTCAGACAACGTACGACGGATCGACTGTGCGGTACCAGATGCGTAACCCTGTGGATTTCACGACTTATCCACAGCACCCCCGGCTCTTCGCCCAAGGCCTCATCACAGCACCCCGGCTCTTCGCCCAAGGCCTCATCACAGCACCCCGGCTCTTCGCCCAAGGCCTCATCGCGTAGGGTGGAGCGGTGGCCGGGAGAGAGCCAGTGCGACCCGATCACCTCGTGCAGCCACATCCTGGCCGCTTCGCTCCCGAGCGCCCCGACTACGACGCCTGCCTCGCCGCCCACGAGGCGGCCCTGGCCGCGGGCCGGGCCGCCTATCCCGATCCGGCCACCGGTCTGTACGTCTGGACCGCCGCCTATTTGCTCGACCGGGACTGGTGCTGTGATGGTGGATGTCGACACTGCCCCTACGTCGGTGCGAGCTTCGACGACGGCAGCCGGACCGACCGCGACGACCCGATCAGGAGAACAGCCGATGAGTGACCGGATCCAGGTGACCATGGAAGGGGGCGTCGCCGATGTGCGGCTCAACCGGCCGGAGAAGATGAACGCCCTCGACCCCGGCATGTTCGCCGCCCTTGTCGACACCGCCGACTCGCTGGCCACCGACCCGTCGCTGCGGTGTGTCGTGCTGTCGGGCGAGGGCCGGGCGTTCTGCGCTGGCCTCGACTTCGCCAGCTTCCAGGGGATGACCGAGGCCGGCGACGGGACGGACCCGACGGTCGAGGGGCAGGCCGACGATCCCGACGCCTTCGGCGCTGGATCGGAGTCGCCGACCCCCAGCCTGGCCGACGCCGACGAGGGCCGGATCACCCACCGGGGCCAACAAGCGGTCTACGGATGGACCTCGCTCCCGGTGCCGGTCATCGCCGCCGTCCACGGCCACGCGCTCGGCGGAGGCATCCAGCTCGCGCTCGGCGCCGACATCCGCATCGTCGCCCCCGATGCCAAGCTGTCGATCCTCGAGATCCGATGGGGCTTGATCCCCGACATGACCGGCACGCAGTCCCTCGTCGATCTGGTCGGCCTCGACGTGGCCAAGGAGCTGACGTTCACCGGTCGGATGGTGTCAGGGGCCGAGGCGGTCGAGCTCGGGCTCTGCACGCAGCTGGCCGACGATCCCCGGACCCACGCCCTCGAACTGGCACACGAGATCGCGGCGAAATCGCCCGATGCGGTCCGTGCCGCCAAGCGGCTGTTCAACCAGGCGTCGAGGGTGTCACTGGCGGAAGGCTTCGCTGCCGAACGCCAGGAGATCAGCCGTCTGATCGGCAGCGCCAACCAACTCGAGCAAGTCAGTGCCTTCTTCGAGAAGCGCGCCCCCAACTTCGCCGACCCGACCTGACGATCAGAGCCCAACCGCAGCGCCGGTCAGGGCTCGGGGGTCGGCGACGCCGGACAACGCCCCGTTTGCATCGATCAGGTGCGCGTGACCGAACAGGCCGTGACCCCATGGGCGCTCCTCCACGCGGTGGCCCAGATCGACCAGACCGGCGGTCCACGTCGTCCCCTCCTCGACGGCGACGACGAGGTCGGCGGCTGGTCGCTGCCACGTGTCGAAGCCGATCGCCTCCGGCACGGTCAGCGTGAACCGGGGAGCGGTCAGGCTGCGTCCCGGGCTCGACCCCTCATGGAGCAGGCGAGCGAGGAGCTGCAGTATGACCTGGGGCTGGCCGTCGCCGCCCATCGTCCCCAGCGGCGCCCTGAGCGAGCCATCGGGCCGGGTGATCATGGCCGGCGAGAGCGTGCTCGGCGGCCGACGGCCAGGGCCGAGCTCCGCTGGGTGGCCGTCGATCAGGGAGAAGCCGATGCCCCGATTGTGGAGGAAGACGCCGACCTCGGGAACGGCGATGTGGGCGCCGAAGCCTGCGGCGTTCGACTGGATGAGCGACACTCCTCGCCGGTCGCGATCGACCGTGCAGAGGTAGATCGTTCCTCCCCCGGCGACCGGCGCACCGACCGTCGACGGCACCGTCGCCGAGATCGCGTCCCGTCTCGGACCGAGCCGCTCCTCGGACACCAGGGCCGCCCCGTCGGCTCCCTCGTACAGGGAGTCCAGCCGGTCGAAGGCCGCCTGCTTGGAAGCCTCGATCAGGAGGTGGGCCCACCGGGGATCGTCCGGATCGTCCGGCAGGTCGAGCCCGGCAGCGATAGCGGCGCCGGCCAGCGACAGATAACCCTGGGAGTTCGGGGGCGCCGTCCAGAGCCGGTGACCCCAGGCGTCAACCGTGACCGGGGCAACCCATTCGGCCTGGCTGCGGGCGAGATCGTCGTCGGTGTACAGGCCGCCGCCGATCCGCACGAGCCCCTCGCCGAACTGTCCCCGATACCAACCATCGCGACCCCCGGCGGCGATCGCTCGCAGCGACCGGGCGACACCGGGCCGGGTGACGATGTCTCCGGCCCCAACCGGGGCACCGTTCCGGACGTAGTCGTCGGCCCCCTCGACGTCGGCGATGAGCTTCGTCATCGCGCCGAGCTGCAGCGAGACGACGAACCCTCGCTCGGCGACGTCGATCGCCGGGGCGAGCACGTCGGCCAGCGGCAGCTCACCGTGCGCCTCGCAGAGCTCAACCCAACCGTCGACGCAACCGGGGATCGGTGTCGAGCGGATGTCGTCCCTGAACGGCATGGAGGTGTGACCCTCGGCTCGGAGCCTGTGGGGGTCGGCGCCGGAGCCGGCCCGGCCCGATGCGTTGAGGGTCTTGGGCACGGGCGAGCCGTCGTGGACGAGCGCCCACAGGTCGCCGCCCATCCCACACATGTGCTGAGTGGTGACCGCCAGCACGGCCGAGGCGCCGACGGCGGCGTCGACCGCGTTGCCGCCCGCTGCCAGCAAGCGGACGCCGGCCGCCGACGCGACGTGATCGACGGTGCACACCATGCCGCCGGTCGCCGAGCGCGCGTACTCGGTGCGGGGAGCATTGACGGCCGAGCTGGTCACGGATGAATCTCCTCACCGGCCCGCCGGTCGGTCGGGCCCCTCGTCATCTTCGGGCCACTGCCCTCGAGATTGCAAGACGTCGCGGAGCAGCTCGGTGCGGTCGGTCATGATCGCGTCGACCCCCCGATCGAGGAGGTTCACGATCTCGGTCTCGTCGTTGACCGTC
>JAOTYQ010000637.1 GCA_029861725.1 Acidimicrobiia bacterium
TGTGGGCGCCAGCCGTCGTTTGCAGCACCTGCGGTCGGTCGCCGGGTTGGAGGAGTGGGGGTGGTGGTTGGTCGGAGGCGGAGCCGAGGTTGGTGTCGGTGAGGAGTGGGGGTGGTGGTTGGTCGGGGGTGGGGTCGCTGTGGGCGGCCACATCGAGGACCAATCGGCGGGTCGTGTCGCCGATGACGGCGAGCGAGCCCGCCTGCTGCATCGGTGAGCGGTTGTCGGCCCCGGTGGCCGGGGCGGGGTGGTCGTCGTCTGGGGGGAGATCGTCGTCGCTGGTGGCAGGAGTGCCGCCGTCCTCGGTCGCTCGGCCCTGGTGATCGTCGATCGTGCTGTCGTTGGCCTGCGGATCGAGACCGGCTGTCTCGTCAGCTGACGGCATCGGGGGTGGCGGTGGCGAGGTTGCGGCGATGAGCGGAGGTGGCGGGTCGCTCGGTGGCGGAGGCTGGGTCCCGAGGAGCACGTCGAGATCGATCGGGCCGTCGCCGGCGGTCGAATCGGACGGCGACGCGAGCGACGGCTCGTCCCCACCGATGGCCCGCCCGAGTGCGAGTGCCAGATGGTCGGCGGCCGGGTGGCGGCTGGCCGGGCTCGCGGCCAGCCCGCGCTCGATGATCTCGACGATTCGTTCTGGGGCCAGCGAGGCGACGTCGGTCATGAACTCGCGCGACAGCGAGCCCCGGTTCGGGGGTCGTCCCGCGATGAGCGCTGCCAGGATCAGCGCCAGGCTGTAGACGTCGGCTGGTGCTGCCGGCCTTGCCCCTCGCCCCACCTCGGGGGCGCGGTAGGAGGGTGATCCATCGTCGAAGCGGCGTGTGGCCAGCCCGTACACGGCGACCAGCGGTGAGCTGGCATCAGCCAGCAGCACGCTCGACGGCTTGAGGTTCCCGAGGGCGAGCCTGAGCCCGTGACCCTCGGCAACCACCTCCGCCGTCCGTTTCACGAGCTCCGCCGCCCGGTGCCATGGCATCGGACCGTGGTTCAACTGATCGGCGAGTGAGCCCATCCTGAAGTAGGGCATGATCAAGTAGCGGTGGCCTGCTGAGGTCACGCCATGCCCGTACAGCGAGACGACGCCCTCCCCGGCGGCGAACCGGCGGAGCGCCGAGCGCCGAAGATCGAACCGGGCCGGAGGCATCAGCGGTTCCTGCGAACGATCGAGGATCTTGATAGCGACGAGACGGTTGTGACGAAATTGCCGGGCGCGATAGATGGCCGATCCCTCGATATCGAGGGCTTCAATCTCGTCTATACCCTCGATTCCAAGAAGTTCAACTGCTGTCATCACTGCCCTTGAGTGATAGGTCACGACCGCCCAAGGCCCGAAACGACATCGCCCTGAACCGCTCGAGGACGGTCACGTGTTGGATCAAGATAGCGGCTCCGACCTGGCCAATGGGTGTGTCGGTGGGGACTTCCCGCTGCGAGCTCATCATCCGCTGGTCAGGCGAGGAGACCCACCATGAACCGGCAGTCAGCGGCCACAATGGAGATCTATGTCCACAGAAGATGACCGGTTCGTGCCGGAGATAAACGCCATAACACTCGTCACATCCGATATGGGCGCGTCGCTTGCGTTCTATCTTGCGATCGGGCTCGAGTTGGCTTACGGAGGTCCGACGGCGGCGTTCACGTCGTTGCGGATTGGCCGCAACTACGTGAACCTCACGACCGAACGCGGCCGGTCGAACGGTCTCTGGGGACGGGTGATCTTCCACGTCGAGTCGCCCGACGAGCTCTGGCGTCGCCTCACCGACGCCGGCTACGAGCCGTCGTTCGAGCCCCGAGATGCACCGTGGGGGGAGCGCTACTTCCACATTCTCGACCCCGACGGCCACGAGCTGAGCTTTGCTCGCCGGCTCGACGAGCTGGGGCGCGAGTTCGATGACCGCCGAGTCGACTGAGCACCCGGAGTCGAGCTAACACTGGGGCCGGGCGCGGCCTGGGATCATGACCAGGTCGTGTCGAAAGCCTGCCCGGGACCAACGGAGGACCGAATGACCATCCGCCTTTCCAAGCCCTGGCTCGACCTCGAAGGTCTCGACCGTGAGGAGCTCCCTGCTCAGCTCGGCGTGTTCCAGATCGCCGATGCGGACCGGAACGTGATCTTCGTCGGCTACGGCGGAGGGACTCGGGCGTTCGGGCTGCGCACGGCGATCGAGGAGCAGCGGCAGCGCCTCGGCCACCGCGCCCGGTTCGTCCGTTTCGAGCTGACGCACGGCTACCTGAGCCGGTGGGAGGAGCTGATGATGGTGCATCAACACGACCATGGGAGCCACCCCTCGGCCAACGACGACTCGACAGCGCCCAGGGGCAGGCTGACCCCCATCGGGGGCCCCGAGGGCGCTCCCGACGACGACTGAAAGGACCAGCCCATGGATCTCACGCCGAGCGACGAGCAGCAACTCATCATCGATACCGTCCGACGCTTCGTCCGGGAAGAGATCGTACCGCTCGAAGCCGAGCTCGATCCCGACGCCGGGGCGTTGGCCGAGGCCGACCAACAGCGGCTCGTCGGCAAGGTCAAGCAGATGGGCTTCTATGGGCTGGACATCCCGGCCGACTTCGGCGGACCCGGCCTCGATGTGACGACCCGGGCGTTGATGGCCATCGAGATGAGCCAGCACCGGGCGGGGCTCTACAACCCGTGCTATGGCACCTTCGGCGGCGCAGGACTGGCCCAGCTCTACGAAGCAACCGAGGAGCAGAAGGAGAAGTACCTGTATCCCACCCTGCGCGGTGAGCTTCGCGGTTGCTTCGCTCTCACCGAGCCGTCGGGCGGGAGCGACCCGGCCCGGGCCATCCAGACCCGCGGCTATCAGGACGGCGATGACTGGATCCTGAACGGCTCGAAGCTCTACATCAGCGGGGCGGACAAGGCCGACTACGCGCTGCTCTTCGCCCGCACCTCAGACGATCCCGGACGCAACGGCGTCACCGCGTTCATCGTCGAGACCGCATGGCCGGGCTTCGCGGTCCGCCGGGTCGTCCACACGCTCCGCAGCACCCATTACGCCACGGAGATCCAGATCGATGATCTTCGGGTCCCGGCCGGGAACGTGCTCGGCGAGGTCAACCGGGGCTTCGCCATCGCCAACGACCGGCTCAGCCGCCAGCGGATCCCCTACGCGGCGGGTTGTCTCGGCGCTGCGATCAAAGCCCAGGAGATGGCCATCGAGTGGGCCAAGACCCGCGAGGCCTTCGGGGGCCCGTTGGCCGGCAAGCAAGCGGTCCAGTGGATGATCGTCGACAACGAGATCGACATCCGCCACGCCCGTTGGTGCATCCTCGATGCCGCCCAGAAGGCCGATCGTGGCGAGCTGTTCCGGACCGAGGCGGCCATGGCCAAGCTCGTCGCCAGCGAAGGAGCCAGTCGCGTCGTCGACCGGGCGATGCAGATCCACGGCGGGCTCGGTATGACGAAGGATCTGCCGCTCGAGCGCTGGTACCGGGAGCTGCGGATCCGGCGGGTTGGCGAGGGCCCGAGCGAGGTGCAGCGGCTGATCATGGCCCGCGAGCTGCTCGGTGGTTCCTACAAGTGAGCCGACCGCTGCCGTTGGACGGTGTCGTCGTCCTCGACCTCGGGCAGATCTACCAGGGGCCGTACGCCGGGTTCCTCCTGGCGATGGCGGGCGCCCGGGTG
>JAOTYQ010000101.1 GCA_029861725.1 Acidimicrobiia bacterium
GCCCTTCGGGCATGAGCCCGGCGTCGTTGAGCAGGATATCGATCACGTCATGGGCGGCCAGGATCTTCTCCGCTGCCTGGCGGACCGAGGCCAGCGAGCCGAGATCGAGGTCGACGATCTCCAGTGAGGCGCCGGGGTGGGCGGCCAGGATCTCGTCCTGGGCGCTGCGAGCCTTCTCCTGGCTGCGGGCGGCCATGACGACATCGGCGCCCGCCCCGGCCAGGACCTTGGCCGACTCCAGCCCGAGGCCACCGTTGGCTCCGGTCACGACGGCGATGCGTCCGCCGAGGTCGGGGATGTCAGTGACGTTCCAGGACATTGGGACTCCTTCTGGGACTGGTCGGGCAAGCCGTGAGTCGAGGGCGAATGCTGACGTAGTGGTGGCCTGCGGGCGGGCCGGGTCCTAGCAGCCACCGGATCGACGCTCGGGTCCATATCATCAGTCCCAGGTCCCGAACTGGAAGGCCTCGCCGGGCAGCGCCCGCCAGTCGGCCCATACCTCTGGGGCGCCGTCGATGACATGAATATCGGTGTGGGGCCGCCCCCAGAGCGCAAGCAGTACCTGGATAGACGGGCCCTCGACCGTGACCCTTCTCGTCGATTCGGATCCGATGGTGGTGCTGCCGTCCACGTCGTCGCTCCCGAGGAGCCGAACGCTCACCTCGCCCGGATCCTTGCCGGTGACCCGACGCATCGCTGGGAGGAAGTACTGGCAGGTGTAGGCGGCAGCGTCGAGAGCCTGGTCGTCGGTGAGTTCGTGAGTGTGGCCGAGGGCAGCCTCGACGTCGAGGCGGTGCACTCCGAGCTCGGAGGCGGCGTGCCAGGCCCAAAGCCCGACGGTGCCTTCACCGCCGGTCATCGAGAAGTAGCAGCGACGATCGACGTCGTCGACGAGGTGGTCGAGGGCCGAGTGAGCCCACGCTGCCAGGTCGGCCATCGGAGCACCAGCCGGTTGCTGCGCGCTTCGCTGGTAGGCACGCTCGCGAGATTCCGGGTCTTCGGGGGCAGAGGTGATCATCTCCTCCCACGCGATGCTCACGCGGCCGATGTGGGCTGCCGCGTTGTAGACCGTCCACCCGGGACAGTTGGGGACCGGGCGCTGTTGCTCGGTGACACTGCGGCCCGTGATGTAGTCGACGGCTGCTCGCGCACTGGCGATCCGCTCGGCGTGATTGAGCATCCTTCACTCCTCGAAGTCGGCAGGCTGGCTCATCGGACGGGCACCGTTGTTCGGTGGCGTCCGTCGCACTAAATCCCTGAAGAGCCACGACAGAGAGAGCATGCCCTACGCAGGAGCCGTCAGCACGTCCCGGGGCCGCGAACGACGGCCGGGCCAAGAACGCAACCCTGACCACCCGACCCCCTGTCGATAGTCGCCGAGTCACTCTGCGACCACCCCGAGTACCTCAACCCTCGAGCCTGACCGATCGTCAAGTTCGTAACGGTGGCCCGATCAATTGCCGGTGAAGATCGCACTAGCTACGGTGACCCGATGACCAACGTCGAGGAGACCGAGCGGCCGGTCGACGGTCGAGTGGCCCGCCGCGAGAGAAACATCAACACCGTGCTCGACGTCGTCGTCGAGATGTTCACCGAGGGGGAGCTCTTCCCGACCATCGAGCAGGCATCCAAGCGCTCGGGACTCTCGGTCCGGTCGATCTACCGCTACTTCGCCGATCCCACCGAGCTCCACGACGCCGCCATCAAGCGGCACCGCGACCAGTCGCTACCGCTCGCCCATCTCCCCTCGATCGGACGGGGGCCGCTGGAGAAGCGCATCGACGACTTCGTTGCCATGCGCCTCCGGCTCTACGACGGCGTCGGAGCAGCGTACCGGGCAACCGTTCACAACGCGACCCATCACCCACGGCTCCGTGACGAGCTGGCTCGCAATCGCAACGACTTCCGCGTCCAGTTCGAGCGACAATTCGCCCCGGAGCTGGCGGCCCTGAAGGGCGCCGACCGCGACGCCGTGCTGTCGGCCGGTGACGTCCTCACCCAGCTCGACGCCGTCGACCTGTTGCGCCGACATCGCCAACTGTCCGTGGCCGAGGCCGCCAGGGCCTTGCGGACCGGGCTACTGGGCTTGCTCGAGTCGGCGTGACAAGCTCGCCACGTCACACGCCGCTCGACGAAACAGCTCTGTATCGAGGCAATTTGCCTATCTGACAGGCAAAAGATGTAGGCTGGCGATCGCCTACGACCAGACGCCGCTGAGCACATCGCGCTGGGAGCCGGTATCCCAGGCCCACGGGCGACGATCGGCGTCGTCGGTCTGACGTCGTGACGCCGACCTGAAGGAAGGATCGCTGATGGACATCGTCTTGACCGGAACCGGATCACCGCTACCGGACGCCAACCGGGCCGGGCCATCGACACTGGTCAAAGCGGGCGACACCCATCTCCTGATCGACGCCGGCCGAGGGACGGTCATGCGCCTGGCCGGCGGTGGGTCGCTGCCGGGGTTCCTGGCTGCCGTCCTCGTGACCCACCTCCACAGCGACCACGTCTGTGCCCTCAACGACGTGATCACCACCCACTGGATCATGACCCAGGGCGGAGGATCGCTGCGGATATACGGCCCGCCGGGATTGGCCGAGTTCGTCGAGCGCCAGCTGCATGCGCTGGAGGCCGACATTGGCTACCGCATCGAGCATCACGAAGTATTGACGGAGGGGCCCAAGGTGGCCGTCACCGAGCTGGCGCCGGGCGACTCGTTCGAGGTCGGTGGGGTCCGGATCAGCACTGCGGCCACCGTCCATGCTCCGGTCAAGCCGACGATCGGGTACCGACTCGAGCACGACGGGGCGGTGGCCGCCATCGTCGGCGACACCATCCCCTGTGCGGGTGTCGACGAGCTGGCGGCCGGGGCTGACGCCTACATCCAGACCGTCATCCGCCGAGATCTGGTGGAGCTGGTGCCCAACGAGATGTTCCAGGACATCCTCGACTACCACTCGGGGGTGATCGAAGCAGCCCAGACTGCGGCCCGGGTCGGAGCCAAGCGATTGGTGTTGACCCACATGGTTCCGGCACCGACGCCCGACCAGTACCCGGAGTGGATCGCCCGGGCGGCCGAGCACTTCGACGGCGATGTCGTCATCGGCGACGACTTGACGACGGTGACGATCACGAGGAGAACGACATGACCACCAACCCCACCATCGATGCCGTAACCGGTCACTTCCTCCAAGAGGACAAGGGGCCGGAGCTGGCACAGGTACTCATTGCCGACGCCTGACGAGAGAAAGGAGACCTCATGGAGGTCGTGAACGAGGTGATGCCAACCAGCCGGGAGCGCATCGAGGAGATGATGCAGCCCGGGCCGGAGGGGCCGATCCACATGGTCAACTTGTTGAAGTTCAAGGAGAAGGCCGAGTACGAGGACGGGCGGGAGACCGATCTCACTGGCTACGAGGCCTACCAGATCTACGGAAGGGGCGTGGCCAAGCTCCTGCCGAAGTACGGCGGCGAGCTGACGTTCGCCGCCGACGTCACCTTCCTGGCCCTCGGCCAGGCCGAGGAACTGTGGGACGAGGTGGCGATCGCCACCTACCCCAACAGGGCGGCGCTGCTCGAGATGTCGAGCTCCGATGAGTGGCGGGAGCTCGCCGTGCACCGAACGGCCGGACTGGCCGGCCAGCTCAACATCGAGACCGTCGCCCAACCGAGGTGAGCTGCCCGCGGCCCGCGCTACGAGGGCAGTAGACCGGCAGCTTCCGCCGACCGGTGGCCCGCGTTAGCGTTGACGGCTTGAGCCAGGAGCCGCTAGAGGTATTGGTCACCGCTCGCAAGTTGGTGAAGTGCTTCGGTGACTTCACCGCGGTCGACGGCATAGACTTCGAGGTCCGCCGCCAGGAGGCGTTTGGTTTCCTCGGCCCCAACGGCGCGGGGAAGAGCACGACGATGCGGATGTTGGGCACCGTCTCGACCCCGACCGACGGCGACCTGACCATTCTCGGCCTCGATCCGACCACCGACGGTCCGGCTATCCGGTCACGGCTGGGGGTGGTGCCCCAGGAGGACAGCCTCGACACCGAGCTGACCGTCCGCCAGAACCTGTCGGTGTACGGGCGCTACTTCGACCTGCCCCGCGAAGTCATCAAAGCTCGGACGGCCGAGCTGCTCGACTTCGCGAAGCTGACCGAGCGGGCCGATGAGCTGGTCGAGCCGCTGTCGGGTGGCATGAAGCGGCGGCTGACGATCGCCCGGGCGCTGATCAACCAGCCCGATCTGCTGCTCCTGGACGAGCCCACGACCGGGCTCGACCCTCAGGCTCGCCACCTGCTGTGGGAACGGCTGTACCGGTTGAAGCAAGACGGGGTGAGCCTGGTCATCACCACCCACTACATGGACGAGGCCGAGCAGCTGTGCGACTTCCTGGTCGTGATGGACAACGGGCGGATCGCGGCCGAAGGCTCGCCTCGGGACCTGATCGAGCGCTACTGCACACGTGAGGTGCTCGAGCTTCGGTTCGGTCGAGAGGCCTTGACCCCGATCGAGGAACGGCTGGCCGGCATCGGCGACCGGATCGAAACGCTGCCCGACCGCATCCTCGTGTTTGCCGCCGACGGAGAGGCGGCCGTCGCCGCAGTGAATGAGCGTGGTCTGCATCCCGACAGCTCGCTCGTTCGGCGGGCGACCCTGGAGGACGTGTTCCTCCGAGTGACCGGGCGAACGCTGGTCGACTGATGACCGCTGCCCGCTTCGCACGCACCCCGGGCTCGTTGCGAGCTGCCGAATACTGGCTGGCCCACTACCTCCAGACCTGGAGGGGCAATCTGGTGGCCACGTTCATCGAGCCGGTGCTGTATCTCCTCGCCTTCGGTCTCGGCGTCGGGGCTCTCATCGAGGAGCGGGGGACCGACCAGACGCTCGTCGGTCAAGGGTTTGGTGACATCTCGTACGTCGACTTCTTCGCCCCCGGCTTGCTGGCGGCGGCAGTGATGATGGCGGTGTTCTTCGAGGCGGCGTGGTCGGTCCTCGGGGGCATGAAGTACTGGTACGGCTACAAGGCGCAAAGCGCCACGCCGCTGACGGTCGGCCAGCTGATCGCCGGTCATCAGCTCTTCATGGCCGCCCGAGCCATGTTCAACGCCTCGGTATTCGTGGCCGTGATGTTCGCCTTCGGCGCCCCTCGATCGTGGCTCGTCTTGCTGGCGATCCCGTTGGCCGCCCCCGTGGCGTGGTCGATCAGCGGCCCGATGGCTGCCTATTCGGTGTCACGAGAGAGCGATTCGAGCTTCCCGGCGGTGAACCGCTTCGTGATCCAACCGATGTTCCTCTTCTCCGGGACATTCTTTCCGGTCGACCAGTTCCCGACGGTCGTCGCCTGGCTGGCCCGAGCGACCCCGTTGTGGCACGGCGTGCAGCTGTTCCGGTCGCTGTCGCTCGGCACGGCCGAGCTGATCCCGAGCCTCGGCCACGTCGCCTACCTCCTCTTGTGGTTCGTCGTTGGCCTCGCACTCTGTGCGCGGGCCTACCCGAGACCGCTGCAGCAATGAGCTCGGTCGTCGAGTCGCTGCGAATCCTGCCGCCGAGCGCCGTCAGCCGGCGGCCGCTGCGCATGGTCGAACGCAACGCCCGGGTCTCGGCCAAGCTGTGGGCGGTCGTGCTCGCCGGCTTCCTCGAGCCGCTGTTCTACCTGATCCTGTCGAGGGAGGGGTTCGGTCAGCTGATCGACTCGGTCAGTTACCTCGGTCGGGAGATCGACTACGTTGCGTTCGCTGCTCCCGGCCTCATGGCGGCGTCGGCCATGAATGGCGCGATCGCCGACTCCACGTTCGGGGCCTACGGCAAGCTCAAGTGGCAGAAGGTGTACGAGGCGGTCTCGGCCACACCACTGTCGGCAACCGACATCGCGGTTGGCGAGGTGATCTGGTCGCAGATCCGAGGCGCGCTGTACGCCACCGCATTCTTGGTGTTCATGCTGCTGCTGGGTTTGGTCCAGTCGTGGTGGGCGATCCTGTCCGTGCCGGCCGCCGTGCTGATCGGCTTCGCCTTCGCAAGCTGCGGGCTATGGGCGACGACCCACATGCGAACGTGGCAGGACTTCACCTATGTCACGCTGGCCGTCATGCCGATGTTCTTGTTCTCGGCCGTGTTCTATCCGCTCGACATTCTGCCGGACGGGCTGCAGCTGGTCGTTGGGCTGACGCCGCTCTACCAGGGTGTGGCCCTGGAGCGGGCGCTCGTGTTCGGCGACGTCGGTTGGGCCACGGTCGGCCACGCCCTGTACCTGACGGTCATGGGCCTCGTCGGCCTCCGCAATGCCGCCCGCCGCTTCGGCATACTCCTGGGCTGACGCCTCAAAGCTGGGATTGAGACGACCGCCGCCACCGTGGTCAGCTGGCAGAGCCAGGTTCACCGTGCCGTCAGGCTGTATCGGGTGCCGACAACGCTGGGGGCGTAGCGACCGGTGGGGGAGAAGGCGTCAGCGAGGGCGGCTTTGGCTCGCCATCCGGTGCAGTGGCCGGGTGCGACCAGTTGCGGGTCGAGGTCGTGAAGTGCCCGCACGGTGTCGGGGATCCGTTGTTCCATCGCTTTGCCCGCGAGGTGGTAGCCACCGAGGACGAGGTCGAGGGGAGCGTTGGCGGTGTTCGTGGCCGCAGCTGCGGCGTTGACGATGCCGGCATGGGAGCAGGCGGAGAGCACGGTGACACCTCGCCCCCGCACGGTTGCCGAAACGTAGCGTTCGTCGAGGATGAGCGGGTCGGGCCCGAATGTTCCGTTACGCATGGTGCGGTGGCCGACGAGACCGGT
The DNA here is from genome assembly GCA_029861725.1 of Acidimicrobiia bacterium. Classification (GTDB taxonomy): domain Bacteria; phylum Actinomycetota; class Acidimicrobiia; order Acidimicrobiales; family SZUA-35; genus CADEDH01. Next base: position 6,763 of record JAOTYQ010000101.1, read on the forward strand.
TTCGAACGGTGTGGTTCGCGGAATCTCGCCGCTGCCATGAAAGAAGCCGTCGGCGATGGGGTGGTCGATGTCGAACGATGCCACCGTCGCGCCAGCGGCCTCGAGCTCGTCGAAGGTCGGATCGACAGGCAGGAGCATCACCCGCCCATCGGGGAGTTCAACGCCGCGCTGCTCGGGTCGATCGGGGTGAACATCGACGTGGGGCGATGGGAGTCCGGCGTCGTGACGGGCGGCCGCGATGGCGGTCACAGCCTCGGTCAGCCCACCGCTGTGGTCCCAGTGCCAGTGCGACAAGAAGACCGACTCGATCGTGGCGAGGTCGATGCCGAGCCGTTCGGCGTTGGTGAGCCAGATGTCGCCGTAGGGCCCGACATCGAACAGGACGGTGCGCTGGCGTCCGCCATGGCGGGCGGTGGCCAGCACGGAGAACCCATGGCAGGCGCAGCACAGGTGATCGAATATCGACGTGTGGGCGTGGCCGTCGATCGTGAACGATGGATCGAGACGACCGAGGAGGCCGGCAGCTTCGCTGTGCTGCTCGGTGTTGTCGATGCTCGAGAGAGTGTCGGTCTCGTTGTCGGCGACAACCACGAGTTGGAGTTCGTCCAGTTCAATCATCTCTGACGCATCACGAGAGCAGCCGGTCGTCAGCGAACGACTCGGCCGGTGATCTCGGTCGGCTCGATCCGGATCCACATCGGTCGCCACGTGTCATGGGCCCAGGGGACGAGGCCGATCTGCTCGAGGGCTTCCTTCTCGGCCCACCCGGTGACCTCTCGGGCTCGGCCTTTTACCAGAATGCTCCACCCGGTTCGCTCCGCTGCATCCCAGTGATCGACCTCGAAGCAGACGTTTTGTCCCTCGGCCGCCGCTGCCTGCTTCTGGCCCTCGAGCGAGCGGAAGACAACCGAGCTGTCCTCCCAGGCATAGTTCACTGGCATGACCAGCGGCTGGTCGCCGGCCAGGAAGCCGATGCGACCGATCGGTGTCGACTCCAGGAGTGCGACGCACTGCTCGTCGCTGAGCACACCCATCTGGCTAGTGATCTCGATGGCCACTGGCTCGAGATCGGGCTCGGCGTTGTCGGTCATCGGTAGCGCACCTCGTCAGTCGTCGGTCTTCAGAACCCCCTTGTACGGTAGTGCCAAGAGCTCGCCAATCGAGGTGAGGAGGCGCCGATGTCGGTTGCTGGTCCCGACGCTAAGACCGGTCTGGCGGGTTCGGGACCGCCACGCGATGTGATGGTCGACGGTAACGAGGCGGTGGCCAAGATCGCCCATCGGGTGAGCGAGGTGATCGCTATCTACCCGATCACGCCGGCCTCACCGATGGGTGAGTTGTCCGACGCCTGGTCGAACGAAGGGCGCCTGAACATCTGGGGCTCGGTCCCAGATGTGATCGAGATGCAGAGTGAAGCAGGGGCCGCCGGCACGCTCCACGGTGCGCTGCAGGCCGGCGCCCTGGCCACGACCTTCACCGCATCCCAGGGCCTCCTGCTGATGATCCCCAACCTCTACAAGGTGGCTGGCGAGCTAACACCGGCCGTGATCCACGTCGCCGCTCGGACGGTGGCCACCCACGCCCTGAGCATCTTCGGCGACCACAGCGACGTCATGGCGGCCCGCCAGACCGGGATGGCCATGCTGGCCTCGGGCTCGGTACAGGAAGCCCAAGACCTGGCTCTGATCGCCCACGCATCGACGCTCCGCAGCCGAGTCCCCTTCATCCACTTCTTCGATGGCTTCCGCACCAGCCATGAGGTGGCCAAGATCGCCGCCGTTCACGACGCGACTCTCACCTCGATGCTCGACGATGATCTGATTGCCGCCCACCGGGCGAGAGCCCTCGACCCTGATCGGCCCGTGCTCCGAGGCACGGCCCAGAACCCCGACGTCTTCTTCCAGGCACGCGAAGCGGCCAACCCGTTCCACGAAGCCGTGCCCACCGTCGTGCAGGCGGAGATGGACCGATTCGCCTCCCTTACCGGACGCCAGTATCGGTGTTTCGACTACTACGGCCACCCCACAGCCACCGATGTCATCGTCATCATGGGATCGGGGGCTGGCACCGTCCGGGAAGTGGTCGACGCGTCGACGGCCGCCGGGCGGGCCGTGGGCGTAGTGGAGGTCCACCTCTACCGGCCGTTCGACACCACCGCCTTCCTGGCCAGCCTGCCAGCGACGGCCGAGCGGTTGGCCGTGCTCGATCGGACAAAGGAACCAGGGGCGATCGGTGAGCCGCTGTATCTCGACACGGTGGCTGCACTGGCCGAGGGCTGGCCTCACCTGGAGCGGCCCACCGTCATCGGCGGCCGCTACGGGCTCTCCTCGAAGGAGTTCACCCCGGCGATGGTGCTCGGCGTGTTCGACGAGCTTGCGAGCTCCTCGCCTCGCCGCCACATCACCGTCGGCATCGTCGACGACGTGACTCACACCAGCATCGACTTCGACGCCGACGCCTGGTCCGAGCCCGATCACGTGACCCGAGCGGTGTTCTACGGGTTGGGCAGCGACGGGACCGTGGGGGCCTCCAAGAACACGGCAAGAATCGTCGGCGAGCAGACTCCTCTCCACGCCCAGGCCTACTTCGTGTACGACTCGAAGAAGAGCGGCTCCGAGACGGTCTCGCACCTGCGGTTCAGCCCCGAGCCGATCCAATCGGCCTACCTCGTCGGCCAGGCCGATTTCGTCGGTGTGCACCACCTCCCGGCTCTGGATCGGCTCGACCTGCTCGACGTTGCTGCTCCCGGCGCCACCCTGTTGCTGAACAGCCCGTTCGGTGCCGGCACCTGGGAGCACCTGCCGGCCGAGGTCCAGGAGGTGATCGTGGCCAAGGAGCTGGAGGCGTGGGTCATCGACGGACACCGCGTGGCTCGAGCCGCGGGGCTCGACCGCCGCATCAACACCGTGCTCCAGACCTGCTTCTTCGCCCTCTCCGACTTGCTGCCTCAAGACCAGGCCATCGAAGCCGTCAAGGACTCGATCACAAAGACCTACGGGCGGCAAGGACCTGCGGTGCTCGAACGCAACTTCCGGACCGTCGATGGTGCAGTCGCCGCCTTGCACCGCCTGGCCAACCCCGGCGAGGTCACGACCGACCGCCGCCGTGACCAGGTGGTGGCCGCTTCGGCCCCGGACTTCGTCCAGAGGGTGACGGGGGCCATGCTCGCCAACCGGGGGGATCTGCTGCCGGTCAGTGCCCTGCCCGTCGATGGCACCTTCCCCACCGGGACGTCTGCGTTCGAAAAGCGGAGCATCGCCAACGAGATCCCCATTTGGGATCCCGAGATCTGCATCGACTGTGCTCGCTGCGCGCTGGTCTGCCCCCATGCCGCCATCCGGGTCAAGGTCGTGCCGAGGATCGCGCTCGATGATGCTCCGGTCTCGTTTCGGCACAAGGAGTGGCAGGACGAGACCGGGCAATCCCGGGAGATCATTCAGGTTGCCCCCGACGACTGCACCGGCTGCGGTGTCTGCGTGAGCATCTGCCCGGCCAAGAGCAAGGAGATGGTCAAGCACAAGGCCATCAACATGGAGGCCAAGCGGCCTCATCTGGCAACCGAGCGGGCCAACTGGGACTACTTCCTCACCCTGCCGGAGTCCGATCGCACGACGCTCAAGCTCGCGTCGATCAAGGGCTCGCAGCTGGCCCAACCTCTGTTCGAATTCTCCGGCGCGTGCGCTGGTTGCGGTGAGACGCCGTACCTCAAACTGTTGACCCAGCTGTTCGGCGACCGGATCGTCGTGGCGAACGCAACGGGCTGCTCGTCGATCTACGGAGGGAACCTACCGACGACGCCCTGGACCGTGGACGACAACAGCCGAGGCCCAGCGTGGGCCAACTCGCTGTTCGAGGACAACGCCGAGTTCGGCCTGGGCCTCCGGCTGGGACTCGACCGCATCGCCGAGCGGGCGCGCTCGCTGCTCCGGTCGCTCACCCCCGAGATCGGTGAGCTGGCCCGCGGGCTCCTCGACGCCGATGTCGACGACGAGGCGACCATCGCCGCTCAGCGTGACCGCATCACCGAGTTGCGAGGGTGGCTGGCCGATAACCCGAGCCCGGAGGGCCAGCGTTTGGCTGCCCTGGCAGACCACCTCGTACGCCGGAGCGTATGGATCGTCGGTGGCGACGGATGGGCCTACGACATCGGCTTCGGTGGCTTGGATCACCTCCTGGCCACCGGTCGTGACGTGAACGTGCTGGTCCTCGATACCGAGGTGTACTCCAACACCGGAGGCCAGACGTCCAAGGCGACCCCTCGGGCAGCGGTTGCCAAGTTCTCCGCCGGTGGCAAACCGACGGCCAAGAAGGACCTTGGGATGATCGCCATGGCCTATGGCAACGTCTATGTGGCCAACGTCGCCATGGGGGCCAACATGACCCAGACCGTCAGGGCGATGGCCGAAGCGGCAGCGCATCCTGGGCCGTCAGTGATCATCGCCTACAGTCCATGCATTGCCCATGGGATCGACATGAGCGACATGATGGGTCACCAGAAGTTGGCTGCGAGCAGCGGCTACTGGCCTTTGTACCGCTACGACCCTCGCCGGGAAGAGGTCGGCGAGCACGGGCTGCACCTCGACAGCCGCAAGCCGACGGTGCCGTTCCGCGAGTTCGCCATGACCGAGGGCCGCTTCGCCCTGTCGGCCCAGGCCAACCCAGAGGTAGCCGGTGCGCTGATGGCCGCCGCCCAACGGGATATCGACGACCGCTGGCATCTCTACGAGCAGATGGTCGAGGTCGAGCGCACCGCTCGCTACGGCCTGGTCGACGACGCGGACGACGACCATCGCGGCGGCGGGACCGGGAGCGGCGATGACTGATCTCACCACCTCCTATCTGGGCCTCGTGCTCGACCACCCGATCGTGGCCTCGTCGTCGCCCCTCACCGGTGACATCGACCATCTCCTCGACCTCCAGGCCAACGGAGCGGCGGCCGTCGTGCTGCCGTCGTTGTTCGAAGAGCAGGTCGAGCACGAAGCCGTCGCCCTCGAAGCGACCTACGAGTGGGCCTCCGGCATGAACGCCGAAGCCCACGGTGGCTACTTCCCTGAGCTCGACGACTACAACACCGGGGCCGAGCGCTACCTCGACCTGCTCGACCGCGCCAAGGCGGAGCTCAACGTTCCCGTGATCGCCAGCCTGAACGGAACCTCGGTTGGAGGGTGGACCCACTACGCCGAGGTCCTCCAGGAGCACGGGGCCGACGCTCTCGAGCTCAACGTGTACTACGTGGCCGCCGACGTCGAGCTCAGCGGTGCCGACATCGAGCGGCAGTACCTCGACCTGGTCGAGCAGGTTCGGACCAGGATCGATCTACCGTTGGCGGTGAAGGTCGGTCCGTTCTTCAGCTCACCCGGCAACTTCGCCCGGCAACTGGCGGCGGCCGGGGCCGACGGCTTGGTGCTGTTCAACCGCTTCTACCAGCCCGACGTCGACCTCGAGGAGCTGACGGTCGCTCCTGATCTGGTGCTCAGCGCGCCAGCCGAGATGCGACTGGTTCTGCGTTGGATCGCGATCCTCCGGGGTCGGGTCGACGCCCACTTGGCTGCGACGACCGGCGTGCACGGCGCCGATGACGTCGTCAAGCTGGTGCTGGCAGGGGCCGACGTGACGATGATGGCCTCGGCCCTGCTCCGCGACGGAACGAGCCACCTCCGGGCAGTGCGCGACGGGGTCTCGGGCTGGTTCTCCGAGCGGGACTACGAATCGCTGGGACAGGCCCGGGGGAGCCTCAGTCAGGCCTCGGTCGCAGATCCCGACGCGTTCGAGCGAGCGAACTACATGAAGACATTGCTCTCTTACCGACCGCCGGTCTGACTCGGTCGTTTCCGATCGTCTACCAGGACGCCGGCTGGCCACGTCACTGAGAGTTGCCGGGGGAGACCGGATCGCCTTCGAGATGCGCTGTTGTCGCCCGCTCAGCTGCGTCCATTTGGGCGCGAATCGCCTGGTTGTAGTTGTAGCGAAGCTTGGCCGGATCGTTGTACTTTCCCGGCGGTTTTCCCGTGGGGAGGACGTGCACGGTCACGCCTTCGCGCAAGATCTCGAGCTCCCGGTGGAAGCGATGCCGGCGCGCGATCTCGAACGACACCATCGCCACGTCCCAAGGGTGGCGCGGCACGCTGAGCGGGTCGTCGATGTGGCCGACATGGAGCACGTAGATCTCCTCGGCGCCCAGTTCGATCGCCCGGGATACCGGGATCGAGTTGACGACGCCACCATCGATGTAGTGACGGCCCTCGACCTCGACGGGCGGCAAGACTCCGGGCAACGCACATGAAGCGAGGACGGCGTCGCGCACCGACCCGCGGGTGAACCAGTGCTCGGCGGACGTCTCGATACAGGCCGCAACGCACTGGAACTCGACGGAGGATTCTTCGATCCGGGCGTACGGGACCCACTCCTCGACGAGGTTCCTCAACGGTTCGTTCGAATGCAGGTGGGTCCAGTGATTCACGAGGTTCCTCACTCGGCTGAATACGGACTCCCCGAAGATCGCCGAGGCTGCCATCGTCTCCCACATCTGTTCGAGACCGACCGCTGACTGCGCGACCGGCGCTGAGGCCAGCACCGCCCCGTTGATCGAGCCGACGGATGTGCCCACGATCAAGTCGGGCTGGATGCCCTTCGCAGTCAACGCCTTGGCCATGCCGACTTCGGCCGCACCGCGGAGGCCTCCCCCGCCCAAGACCCACGCGAGCTTCCGGTTCGGCCGGGACATC
>JAOTYQ010000102.1 GCA_029861725.1 Acidimicrobiia bacterium
GGCATCGACGAGCGTCCGACCGACCTCTCCGGGGGCCGACCGCCCGCGTCCGGACCCCCCTCGCCAGCGCCGCCACCGACCACTTCTTCATCGACCACTTCTTCATCGACCACTTCTTCATCGACCGCTTCTTCATCGACCGCTTCTTCATCGACCGCTTCTTCATCGACCACTCATCCACCGACCCAACCCGCACTGGAGACCTCGTGACCACCATTGCCCCCACCGACACCATCGACACCCAGGAACTGCGCCGCCTTCGCCAGGGCGACCCCGACCTCCGTATCCTCGACGTCCGCTCGGGCGGTGAGTTCGAGGTCGCCCACATCCCCGGGTCCTACAACGTCCCGCTCGGCACGCTGCAGGAGCACGTGCGGGACCTGGCCGACGTCGAGCATCCGGTCGTCCTCGTCTGCCAGTCGGGAGGGAGGGCGACCCGAGCCCACGAGAGCCTCGCCGGTGCCGGCAAGGCCCAGCTCCACATCCTCGAGGGCGGCATGAACGCCTGGCTCGAAGCCGGCGGCGACGTCTTCCGGCCGGCCGCGAACCGATGGGCGATGGACCGCCAGATCCGGCTCGTCGCAGGTGGGATCGCCCTCGCCGGCATCGTCGCCAGCGTCTTCGTCCCCAAGGCCAAGTGGGTCGGTGCCGGTGTCGCCGCCGGTCTGGTGCACTCCGCCGTCACCAACACCTGCGCCATGGCCTCGGTACTGGCCAAGCTCCCCTACAACCGAGGGGCCTCGTGTGACATCGCCGGGGTCCTCGCCGACCTCGAGCAGACGACCGACTCGACCACCGCCGAGCCGATCCCCCAAGGAGGAAACCGCTCATGACGTTCACGCAGTACTACCTCGACTGCCTCTCGCAGGCGTCGTACCTCATCGGCGACGACACGACCGGCCGCGCCGTCGTCGTCGACCCCCGCCGCGACATCGACGAGTACGTCCGCGATGCCGAGGCAGCCGGACTCACGATCGAGCTCATCATCGAGACCCACTTCCACGCCGACTTCCTCTCGGGTCATCTCGAGCTGGCGGCGGCGACCGGGGCCGACATCGGCTTCTCGTCGGTGGCCGAGCCGGAGTTCCCGATCAGGAAACTGGCCGACGGCGAGCGCATCAGCCTCGGGGAGGTCGAGCTGGAGATCCTACACACCCCCGGCCACACCCCCGAGTCGATCAGCATCGTGGTCCGCGAGCACCCCGATGCCGACCCCTCTGCCGTCCTGACCGGCGACACGCTCTTCATCGGCGATGTCGGTCGCCCTGACCTGTTGGCCTCGATCGGCTTCACCCGCGAAGAGCTGGCCGCCAAGCTCTACGACAGCATTCACGACAAGCTGCTCCCCCTGCCCGACGCGACCAGGGTGTATCCGGCCCACGGTGCTGGCTCGGCCTGCGGCAAGAACCTGTCGACGGAGACGACCTCGACGATGGGGGAGCAGCGGGCGACGAACTACGCCCTCCTGGCTCCCGACCGCCAGACCTTCATCGACCTGGTGACCGAGGGCCAGCCCCCGGCCCCCAGTTACTTCCTGCACGACGCTGTCCTCAACCGCCAGAACCGCCCCCTGCTCGACGAGCGAGCGATGCCTGCACAGCTCGATCACGACGCCTTTCGCCGGGCGGTGGTCGATGGGGCGCTCATCGTCGACGGGCGAGATCCGGCCGAGTTCGCTCGCGGTCATCTCACCGGCTCGGTCAACATCGGGCTCGACGGTCGCTACGCCGAGTTCGCCGGCTCAGTGGTGCCGACCGATGCCGACATCGTGCTCGTCGTCGACGACGGGTTCGAGCTGGAGGCCAAGAACCGCCTGGCCCGGATCGGCTTCGACCGGGTCGTCGGCTACCTGGCCGACCCGCTTGCGGTGATGGCCGATCATCCCGACGAGGTCGGTCAGGCCTCCCGCCTGACCGCGGCCGAGCTCGAGGAGCGTCGAGCGACGGTAGATCGCCTGCAGCTGGTCGACGTCAGGAACCCCGGCGAGGTGCAGCTCGGCTCGATCGCCGGCGCCGCTGCGGTCCCCGTGGGGCAGCTGCCAGACCGAGTCGAGGAGCTCGATCCCACCGCTCCGACCGTCGTGTTCTGCGCCGGCGGGTACCGCTCGTCGGTCGCCGCCAGCCTCCTCCGTCGGGTCGGTTTCGCCGATGTGTCCGACCTCCTCGGCGGCTACGGCGCTTGGCTCGGATCCACTGAGCGTTCTGGCGTGAGTTGACCCTCGAGGGGAATGACCGTACATTAGGTTAATAGGCGTGTCGGGGTTCGTCCCACCGCACCACCAGGGGGTAGTACACGTGGCCACCACCACTCACCACGAAGTCGTCATCGTCGGCGGCGGGACGGCCGGGATCTCGGTCGCCGCCCGCCTGAGGCGAAGGGTCGACGATGTCGCCGTCATCGAGCCGTCCGACCGGCACTACTACCAGCCGCTCTGGACACTGGTCGGCGGCGGCTGCGCGAAAGCTGCCACGACCGAGCGCAGCGAGGCATCGGTGATGCCTCGCGGCGTGACGTGGTTGCGTGATGCCGCGGACGGTTTCGATCCCGACAACAACGTCGTCCACACAGCCGCCGGCCAGACGATCGGCTACGACGCACTCGTCGTCTGCCCCGGCATCCAGCTCGACTGGGACCGCATACCCGGCGTAGCCGACACCTTGGGTGAGCGAGGTGTGTCGTCCAACTACACCTACGAGCTCGCCCCCAAGACCTGGGACTTCATCCGCACCACCCGGTCGGGCACCGCGGTGTTCACGATGCCGAGCGGACCGATCAAGTGTGGCGGGGCACCCCAGAAGATCGCCTACCTGGCCTGCGACTACTGGCGCTCGGAAGGTGTCCTCGACGACATCGACGTACACCTCGTCGTGCCGACGCCTCGCATCTTCGGCGTGCCGGTCTTCGCCGACGCACTCGACGAGGTGGTTGCCGACTACGGGCTGACCCTCCACACCGGTGCCGAGCTGACCTCCCTCGATCCCGATGGTCGCAAGGCGACATTCTCGTCGGTGGCCGACGACGGCGACAGCTTCTCTCTGCCCTACGACGTGCTCCACGTCGTACCCCATCAGTCGGCTCCCGACTGGGTGAAGCAGAGTCCACTGTCGACCGGTGACGCCACCGGCTACGTCGAGGTCGACAAGCACACCCACCAGCACGTCCGCTACCCCAACGTCTTCGCTCTGGGTGATGCCGGATCGACGCCCAACTCCAAGACCGGCGCCGCCGTCCGCAAGCAGGCACCGGTCGTGACCGCCAACGTGTTGAGCCAGCTCGAAGGTCGGGAGCTCACCGCCTCGTACAACGGCTACGGCTCGTGCCCCCTCGTCACGTCCCGGTCCCACATGCTGCTGGCCGAGTTCGACTACTCGCTGGAGCCCACCCCGTCGATTCCGTTCATCGACACGACGAAACCGCGACGCGATATGTGGTACCTCAAGAAGTACGGGCTTCCGTTCCTCTACTGGAATCTGATGTTGAAAGGCAGGGCCTGAGCCATGATCTTCGAGCAGCACTACCTCGACTGTCTGTCCCAAGCGTCGTACGTGATCGGCGATGAGTCGTCGAAGCGAGCGGTTGTGGTCGACCCTCGGCGCGACGTCGCCCCGTACCTCGAAACCGCCCGCGAGCACGACCTGACGATCGAGCTCGTGATCGAGACGCACTTCCACGCCGATTTTCTCTCCGGGCACCTCGAGCTGGCCGAGGCCACGGGGGCGGTCATCGCCTACGGCTCGCGGGCCGACACCGAGTTCGAGTCGAGGAAGCTGGCCCACGGCGAACGCGTCGAGCTGGGCGAGATCGTGCTCGAGATCCGTCACACCCCGGGCCACACCCCGGAGTCGATCAGCGTGGTCGTCTTCGAGCACGCCGACGACGACGTCCCCTATGCGGTGCTCACCGGTGACACCTTGTTCATCGGCGACGTCGGCCGGCCGGACCTGCTCTCGTCGAAAGGGGTCACGTCCGAGGAGCTTGCTAGCCACCTCTACGACTCGCTGCACGAGGAGCTGCTCACCCTGCCAAACGAGACCCGGGTCTACCCGGCCCACGGTGCCGGCTCGGCCTGCGGCAAGAACCTCTCGACCGACACGTGGTCCACGATCGGCGACGAGCGGGAGACCAACTACGCGCTGGCCCCGATGTCGAAGGACGACTTCATCGCGGCGGTCACCGAAGGCCAGACCGCCCCACCCGCCTACTTCGCCTTCGACGCCACCCTCAACCGGGAACTGCGCCCGATCCTCGACGAGCGCGCCGTTCCCGCCGCCCTCACCATCGACGAGACGATTCGCCACCAGCGCAGGGGTGCGGTGGTCCTGGACACCCGCGATCCGGTCGAGTTCGCACGGGGTCACTTGATCGGCTCGGTCAACATCGGCATGGCGGGTCGGTACGCTGAGTTCGCCGGCGGCGTGATCCAGCCCGGAGCGCCGATCGTGCTCGTTGCCGAGCCCGGCCTCGAGCTCGAAGCCAAGAACCGGCTCGGCCGCATCGGCTTCGACAACGTGGTTGGCCACCTCGCCGATCCCCTCCGGGCCTTCCACGACAACCCCGCCGAGGTCGTCACGAGCTCCAGGGTCGACGTTGCCGGGCTGACCAGCGCCATCGCCGAGGTCGACGGCCTCCAGCTGGTCGACGTCCGCCAGCCGGGCGAGACCGAGGCCGGCGTCATCGATGGCGCCATCCTCGTGCCGCTCACCCGCCTGAACGAGCGGTTGGCGACCCTCGACGCGTCGAAGCCCACGATCGTGTACTGCGCCGGCGGGTTCCGCTCGTCGATCGCCGCCAGCCGCATGGCGGCCGAAGGGTTCGCCGACGTCTCCGATCTGCTCGGCGGCTACGACGCCTGGGCCACCGCCAAGCCAGCGCCGGCGACAGGGTAGAGCTAGGTTCGGACGAACACGGGGAGACATGGGAAGAAGCGGAGAGAGACGCGGAGGGATGAGGTAGCGGATGGACGAGGTATGACGCGCCTAGGGTTCCTGCTCGACAGCGACAGCTGCATCGGATGCCATGCGTGCACGGTGGCGTGCAAGAGCGAGCACGACGTGCCGCTCGGGGTGAACCGGACCTGGGTCAAGTACATCGAGACCGGAACGTTCCCCGACGTGGCCCGCAAGTTCAGCGTGATGCGCTGCAACCAGTGCGACGACGCCCCGTGCATGACGATCTGCCCGACCTCGGCGCTGTATCGTGCCCCCAACGGTGTCGTCGACTTCCAGGACGACGACTGCATCGGCTGCAAGTCGTGCATGAACGCCTGCCCCTACGACGCGCTCTACATCAATCCCGAGACGAACACCGCCCACAAGTGCAACATGTGCAACCACCGGATCGAGGTTGGCCTGGAGCCGTCGTGCCAGATCGTCTGCCCGACCGAGGCGATCAAGATCGGCGACCTCGACGATCCGATGTCGGAGATCTCCCGAATCATCGCCCGCGACGACGTCGCCGTCCGAGCGCCCGAGCAGAACACCAAGCCCAAGGTGTTCTACCGGGGAGCCGACCAGGCGTCGCTCGACCCGACCAGGACCGCGATCGCCAACGACGGCATGATCTGGGCCGACACCCTGCGGAACGGTTCAGGGCCCCGGCATCCTTCGCTCCCGGTCCATCCCGGCGGCTCGCCGACCGACGAGCTCGGCATCGTGGCCCGGACCGCCTACACGACCGCTCATTCGATGACCTGGCAGGCCAAGGTCGCCGGCTACCTGGTCACCAAGGCGATCGCCGCCGGCGCCATGCTCGTCGCGGCCCTGCTCGTCGTCCTGGGCCACGCCGAGTCGCAGGCGGCCGTCGGGGTGGCCCCGCCGATCGTGGCCGGGGCGTTCCTCGCGGCGACCGGGGTGCTGCTCGTCTGGGACCTCAAGCAACCGACCCGCTTCCACTACCTGCTGACCAAGGGCAACTGGTCGTCGTGGCTGGTCAAGGGGGCCTACATCCTCATGGCGTTCGCCGTGATCTGCGGGCTGTGGTGGATCGCCGGGCTCGTCGAGTCAGCCGGACTGATTCGCGTGCTGGCGCTTCCTGCCGTCATCGGGGCAGCCGGTACCGCCGGCTACACGGCCTATCTCTTCGCGCAGTGCGAGGGGCGTGACCTGTGGCAGACCCCCCTCCTGCTGCCGGTGCTCCTGGCTCAGGCGGTCACCGCTGGCGGTGCCGCCTACGCCGTGCTCGATCTGTTCCTCACGGTGCCCGAGCCCACAGCGATCGCCTGGGTGATCGTCGGGGGCGTGGCCGCTACCGCCGCCCTGATCGGCGTCGAGCTGACCTCACGCGGCAGCCGCCACGTCGAGCTGGCGGTCCATTCGCTCACCCGAGGGTCCTACGCCACGCAGTTCTGGTGGGGCGGGATCGGCCTCGGTCTGGTGGTTCCGGCCGCCATCGCCGTGATCGTCCTCGCCGCCGACGTCACCAACCCGGTTCCGCTGGCCGTGGCCGGCCTGGCCGCCGTGGCCGGCATGTTCGGTTACGAGGACTCCTTCGTCCGGGCCGGCCAGTCCGTCCCCCTGTCGTGATCCACCCCCTTTCGATCCCCCGTTCCGAGGAGCCCCGGTGACCGAGCTCAGCAACTATCCCCCGTTCGAGCGGTGGCACGACTGGACCGAGCTCGACGCCAAGGCGTGGCCGGACCGGGTCGAGCGCAAGTACACGCTGGTGCCGACCACCTGCTTCAACTGCGAGGCGGGGTGTGGGCTGATCGCCTACTTCGACCAGGACACCGGACGGATCGCCAAGGTCGAGGGCAACCCGGAGCATCCGGGGAGCAGGGGCCGTAACTGCGCCAAGGGTCCGGCCACCCTCAACCAGGTGTACGACCCGGAGCGGATCCTGCACCCGCTGAAGCGGGCCGGTGAGCGGGGCGAGGGCAAGTGGGAGCGGATCTCGTGGGACCAAGCGCTCGACGAGATCGGCGGTCGGATCCGTACCGCCTTCCAGGAGGACCGTCGCAACGAGGTGATGTACCACGTCGGCCGACCCGGCGAGGACGGCTACACCGACCGCGTCCTGAAGGCGTGGGGGGTCGACGGCCACAACTCCCACACCAACATCTGCTCCTCCAACGCCAGGATCGGCTACCAGTCGTGGATGGGCCACGACCGGCCCTCGTCGGACTTCGCAAACGCCAAGGTCATCTTCTTGATCTCCGCCCACCTCGAGTCGGGCCACTACTTCAACCCTCACGCCCAGCGGATCATGGAAGCCCAGGCGGCCGGGGCCAAGATCATCGCCGTCGACCCCCGGCTGTCGAACACCGGAGCCAAGGCCGACTACTGGCTGCCGACCTGGCCCGGCACCGAGCCGTTCCTGCTGCTCGCCATCGCTCGGTTGCTGATCGAGTCCGAGACCTGGCACGCCGACTTCGTCCGCCGGTGGACCAATTGGGAGGCCTACCTCCGGGCCAAGCACCCCGACCGTCCCGTCGCCTGGGACCAGGTCCGCGACGCCCTCCTGGCCGACTACGCCGACTACACCCCAAAGGCGGCCGAGCAGAAGACCGGTGTCGATGCGGCCACCATCCTGGAGATCGCCGAGCTGATCGGCGCCAATCCCACCCGGTTCGCGTCCCACAACTGGCGGGCCGCCGGCGCCGGCAACCTCGGCGGGTGGCAGGTGGCCCGATGCCTGTTCTTCCTCAACGTGCTCACCGGGTCGGTGGCCACCAAGGGCGGCACCGCCGGCAACGGATCCAACAAGTTCAAGCCGGTGGCCCCGTTCGGGGCGCCGAAGATCACGAGCTGGAACGAGCTGGAGTGGCCCCGGGAGTACCCGCTCGCCTACCACGAGATGTCGATCCTCCTGCCCCACTTCCTCCACGAGGGGCGGGGTGCGCTCGAGGTCTACTTCTCCCGCGTCTACAACCCGATCTGGACCAACCCCGACGGGTTCACCTGGCTGGAGGCCCTGAAAGACACCTCGAAGGTCAGATGTCACGTCGCCCTGACCCCGACCTGGTCGGAGACCGCCTGGTTCGCCGACTACGTGCTGCCGATGGGGGTGAGCGCCGAGCGCCACGACGTGCACTCCTACGAGACCCACGCCGGGCGATGGATCGGGTTCCGCCAGTCGGTGTTCCGCCGCTTTGCCGAGCTCGAGATGGCGAAGGAGACCGGCAGCGCCACCCTCGGCCCCGACGCCAGGAGCTACGACTACAACCCGGGAGAGGTCTGGGAGGAGAACGAGTTCTGGATCGATCTGTCGTGGCGGATCGACCCCGACGGCGAGCTCGGCGTTCGCCGGTGGTTCGAGTCCGAGGAGCATCCCGACAAGCCGGTGACGATCGACGAGTACTACGGCCGCATGTTCGCCGAGAACGTCCCCGGCCTGGCCGAAGCGGCCAACGAGGCCGGGCAGACCCCCCTCGACTACATGCGCGATCGGTCCGCCTACGCCGTGCCGACCGACGCCTACGAGCCCCACGAGCGGGCGGTCGACCCGGCCGCTCTCGACGGCTGTATCAAGGACGGCGACGGCGTGTACCGCAAGCCCGGGACCTCCGGGGCGTGGGCGGGTGATCTCGCCGAGCTGGACGGGCTCGCCCTTGCCGATCTGGGCGACGGGTCACCGGGGGTCGAGATCGACGGCGAGGCGAAGGAGGGGTTCCCGACACCGTCGAGGAAGCTGGAGCTGTACTCTTCGACGCTGGCCGACTGGGGATGGCCGGAGTACGCCACCCCCACCTGGATCCCGTCGCACGTCCACTGGGAGGACCTCGATCTCGACGGGGACGAGCGGATCCTGCTCCCTACCTTCCGCATCCCGACCCTCATCCATACCCGGTCGGCCAACTCGAAGTGGCTGAACGAGATCAGCCACCACCACCCGCTGTGGATCCACCCCTCCGACGCCGAGAAGCTCGGTATCGACGAAGGCGGCTTGGTCCGGGTCTCGACCCGCATCGGCCACTTCGTGATCTCGGCGTGGCGGACCGAGGGGATCCGACCTGGCGTCGTCGCCGCCTCCCACCACATGGGCCGGTGGCGCCTCGACGAGGAACAGGGCCGGTCGTGGGGTTCCGGCAAGGCCTCGATCACGAGCCAGGCCAATGGCGACGGCGGCTCGACCTGGAAGCTGACGAGAGAGCACGGCAACCAGCCGTACGACTCGGCCGACGGTGACACCGGTCGGATCTGGTGGAGCGACACCGGCGTCCACCAGAACGCCACCTTCAGCGTCCAGCCCGACCCGATCTCCGGCATGCAGTGCTGGCACCAGCGGGTCCGGGTCGCTCCGGCCGAGGCCGGCGACGCCTACGGCGATGTCGTCGTCGACACCGCCAAGGCTCGCGACGCCTACCGAGACTGGCTGGCCAAGACCCGCCCGGCCGGCACCAACGACAGCGGCCTCCGTCGCCCGCTGTGGTACGCCCGGCCCCTCAAGCCGACCCCCGCCGCCTACCGGCTGCCATCGACGTAGCCCGGATCACGCTTGTGCCGTCGCCAAAACCGTAACCAGCCGCCGCTCATCAGCCAGCCGACTCTACACCGCCTCCCGGCAGGCCAAGGTCACCTCGACGGCCGCCCCGCCGAGCGGGCTGTCGGCGAACTCGATGGTGCCGTCGTGGAGGGCGACGATGCGCTGGCAGACCGCGAGACCCAGGCCGGTGCCCGGCACCTCGTCGGCGCTGTGGAGCCGCTCGAAGGGGGCGAAGATCCGGGTCCGGTGCTCGGGCGGCACGCCGACCCCGTTGTCGGCTACGACCAGGCGCAGTGCAGGCCCGTCTCCGTTCGCCCGGTCGAGCGTCGTCACGTCGATGACCGGTGGGACACCGTCCCGGGCGAACTTCAGCGCGTTGCCGATCAGGTTCTGGAAGAGCTGGACGATCAGCGGCTGGTTGCCTTCGATGTGTCCGAGCTCGCCGATCCTGACCTCGGCGTGCTTCTCGGCGATGATCGGGCCGAGCAGGTCGCGGGCGTCGACGGCGGCGGCCGTCAGGTCGACCTGCTCGGACTCGTGGTCGACGTGATCGACTCGGACGTAGGCGAGCAGATCGTCGATCACGTCGATCGTTCGGGTCGCTCCCTGCTCGATGCGCTCGAGATAGTGACCCGCACGATCGTCGAGACCCGGACCGAAGTCGAGGCGCAGCAGCTGACTGAAGCTGGAGATCGACCGGAGCGGGGTCTTGAGATCGTGGGACGACACGTACAGGAAGCTCTCGAGCTGGGTCTTGCGGGTCTCCAGCTCCGCCTCGTGACCGACCAGGTCGTCGGTCATCCGATTGAAGGCCACAGCCAGCTCCGCCAACTCGTCCCTGGTCGCCACCTTCGCCCGGGCGGATCGATCGCCTCGTGCGACCCGACGGGCGGTGGCGGTCAGGTCGCCGATGTTGCGGGTGAGCTGCCGGGCCACGAGCCAGGCCCCCGTCATCGCCAGGGCGGTCACCGCCGCGGCCGCCACCACGAGCGTATTCCGCAGGCCGTTGGTAGCGGCGAGGATCTCACTCCGGTCCTGCTTGACCACGAGTCCCCAGTCGGTCCCGTCGATCGGCCGGGTCGCGGCGATGACCGGCTCGCCCCGGTAGTCGACCGCGTCGACCGCGTTACCGTGATCGCCGTCGAGCACTCGCACCGCCGCACTCTCGACGCCGTCACCGGTCGGCAGGGGGGCCAGCGCCGAAGCGGCGCTGCTCTTGAGGGGACCGATCGAGACGATCGGTCCCGAGAACCCGTCCCTCCGGACGAGCACCGCCTCCCCGGTGGACCCCAGACCCGACCGGTCCTCCAGCACCTCGACCAGGGCCTCCAGGCGTTGCTCGATGACCACCCAACCGATGTGTTCCCCGTCGAGCTCGACGAAGCCACCGTGCACGCCGACCAGCTCGTCGCCGGACCCGTCGACATGGCTCACCGACGGGTCGTCGGGACCGGCGCCCGCCAAATAGGGTGCGTCGGCCAGCTCGCTGCCGACCCGCAGCGCGCTCGTCGAGGCGACGACCCGACCCGACCGGTCGAGGGCGTGGACCTCAACGACGTTCTGGCTGGCCCCACTCGCATCCTCGAGGATGCCGGTGATCGTGTTCAACTTGACCTGCCGGTCGACCTCGGAGATCACTCGGTCCTGCATGTCCCGCAACTCGATGCGGAACCGGGTCCGGCTCGCGATCAGGGCGACGTTGTCCTCCGACGCCGCGACCCACGCCTCGATCCTGGACTGTTGCACGGTGGCGATCGCCCTGAGCCGTTCGAGCCGATCGTCGATGATCGTCGAGCGTTGCGTTGTGAACACCAGCACGCTGGCCACCACGGTCGGAACGAGCGCGACGGCGAGCAGGGCCAGGCCCAGCTTGGTGCGCAACGAGGTCCGGATGCTCATCGTTCGCCGCCCGTCCGAGACCCCGGGGTCAGCGACCGAACCCGTCGCGGACGAACTCTGCCATCACGCCTTCCAGCATTTCCTGGAACAGCACGAAGTTGGCGTCCTTCACGATGTAGGCGTGGGCTCCCAGGTGATGGGCTCGTTCACGGTCCTCCTCACGATCGGATGTCGTGACGATCACCACCGGCATCGCCGGGACGTCGGTCCGCTCGTTGAGGTGCTCCAGGAACTCGTGACCGTCCATTGTCGGCATCTTCAGGTCGAGCAGCACCAGGTCCGGTGCCGGGTCGAGGTCGCTCAGCGTGTCGAGCGCCTCAGCCCCGTTGCCTGCGGTCACCACGTCGGTCGGGATCCGGCCCCGGTCGAGGGCGAGGCGGGCGAGCTCGACATCGGTCGAGCTGTCCTCCACCAGCAGCACCCGCACGGGCTCGTCGGGGATGACCAGGGGCTCGGTCAGGCCGGGATCGTCGACGGGTTGTGGCATCGTCGACACGGCGTTGCGCCGCTCCCGCGATATCTCGACGGCAGCCACCAGATCCTCGTTGGGGGTGCACTCGACGTGCCGCACCGGGATGTCGACGGCTCGGGCCAGGCGGTGGGGAAGGTCCATGCGCAGCCAGCGACTCGTCCGGTGGGGCATGGTCGAGACCAGGATCTCGGCGAAGGGGAACGACACGGTCCCGGCCCGCTCGGCCGCGGTGAGGTCGTGCTCCCGCCGGCGGCGCTCGAGCTCCACGACGTTCTTGACCGCCACCAGCGGATCGGGTGGGCCGATCTCGCCGGTCACCTCGGCCCCGAGCCCCTCGATCAGCTTGATCCCGGCCTGCAATCGCTGCTCAGCCTCGTCGAGTCCGGCCTGGTCCATCACGACCCGGCCTCGCTCGTCGACGAGTGGCCGAGCGGCGAAGTTGTCGCTGTGGGTGGCCGGCACCACGAGGTGGAACGATGACAACCCGCGAGGCTTGTTGAGGTGCTCGATCATGAGCAGCAGCTCACGACCTCCGAGCGTCTCGTTGGCCACCACGAGCACGCGTTGCTCTGCCATGTTGCTTGCCTTTCTCTGCTGTCGTCTCCGGACACTTCGTCATGACTTCCGTCACAGACATATCGTTCTGTCGCATGTCCCTTACGCAGCCGATCGTCATCTGGTTGGCTGGGGACATGAGGAGTGAGGGCTTCCTCGAACAGCTCAACGACGACACGATCGAGCTGCTCCTGGCCGCCGGTAGCCGCCGCCAGCTCCCCAAGGGGCCCCCGATGGCCGCTCGACGCTGCTCGATCTGATCATGCCCGGTGAACTGCTCGGCGAGTACGGGGTGTTCGAGGGCCGACCGCGCTCGACGACCGCGGTGACCGTCGGCCGGGCGACGCTGGTCGTCATCGGAGCCGAGCGGTTCCTCGAGCTGTTCGAGACCACCCCCGACCTGGCCAGGGGCACCGCCCGATGGCTGTCGCTGAGGACCCGAGGTCTTGCCGACCGGTTCCTCGAAGCCGCCCACGCCAGCGCCAGCGTCCGCGTCTGCGCCCGGCTGCTGCAGCTCATGTCGGTCAGCTCTTACGCCGAGCACGAGCCGGTGATCGTCGTCATGCCGATCTCCCAGGCCGATCTGGCCGAGTGGGCCGGCATGTCGCGGGAAGCGGCGGTCAAGGCGCTCCGGGAGCTGCGCGACGACGGCGTGGTGGAGACGTCCCGGGGGAGGATCCTGGTGCTTCGGCCCGACATGCTCCGCAAGCGGGCCGAAGCCATTCTCAGCTGAGTCCCCTCGGTGCATGAGACGACGGTACGCCCCGGGCTGAGCGCCGTCTGCGGATGATTACGCCCTGCCTCTGCGTACTGTCGCGCAGACGTGTTCACCCCGATCATCATGTTCTGCGTCGCCTTCGGGCTCAGCATGGACTACGAGGTGTTCGTCCTCAGTCGAATCAAAGAGGTCTACGACTCGACGGGCGACAATGACCTCGCCGTCGCCCGGGGACTGGAGCAGACCGGGGGGATCGTCACTGCGGCGGCAAAGGTGCTCGCGATGGCGTTCGGTGCGTTCGTCCTCTCGGAGGTGAGCGTGGTCAAGATGCTCGGCTTCGGCTAGCGCTGGCGGTGCTGGTCGACGCCTTCCTGGTGCGGGCCACACTGATGCCGGCGTTCATGGTGGCCGCCGGTCGGGCG
>JAOTYQ010000103.1 GCA_029861725.1 Acidimicrobiia bacterium
GCTACCAGAACCACGCCGATCAAAACGACCACGCGCTTGATCATCACCGCATCCCTCGCTTCGTTCCCTCGTCACGCCCTCGGTGGCGGCTCGTCCGCCGTCGTGGCGAAGATCAGACAAGGATCGGACGGCAAGATGCGTCACCCCGCGACATGGCGTTCTGTCCTGCGGTCCTGGGCCGATGGGGCGTCAGCCGAGGTTGCGCCAGTCGCCAGCGCGGAGGCGCCGGATGCGCTCTTCGGCCTGGGGGTGGGTGGCGAACAGGTTGGAGAAGCTGCGGCGCCGTCCGGCGAGCGGGTTGATGATGTAATGGCTCGCTTGCGCCTCGGGGACGTGCGACGGGATGCGAACGGAGTAGCCGTGCAGCTTCTCCAGTGCTCGGGCCAGCGGCTCGCCGTCGCCGATCAGGCGTGCTGCCGACCGGTCGGCCTCGTACTCCCGGCTTCGACTGATGGCCATCTGGATCAGCCCGGCGGCGATCGGGGCCAGGATGGCGAGCAGCAGCGCGATCAGCGGATTACCGTCGTCGTCGTCGCGCCCGCCCCACAGCCCGCTCCAGAGGAACATGTTGGCGACGAAGCTGATCGTCGTGGCGATCGTGGCTGCGACCGAGCCGATCAGGATGTCGCGGTTGCGGATATGGGCGAGCTCGTGGGCGAGCACGCCGCGGACCTCGTCCCAGGAGAGGGTCCGCAACAACCCTTCGGTGACGCACACTGCGGCGTGGCTCGGGTTGCGGCCGGTGGCGAAGGCGTTCGGCTGCTGCTCGGGCGACACGTACAACTTGGGCATCGGCAGGTTGGCGGCCTGGGTGAGCTCGAACATGATCGCGTGGTACTGCGGCACCTGGGTCTGGTCGACCTCGACCGCCCGGGCGGAGCGGATGGCCAGCTTGTCGCTGAACCAGTAGGAGCCTCCGGTCATGACCAGAGCGAGGACGAACCCGATGATCAGCCCGCCGCGACCGAAGAACGAGCCGACCAACATGATCAAACCGGCCAGCGCAGCCAACAGGACTGCGGTCTTCAACCCGTTCTTCATCGACGTCTTACTTCCTTCTGCTCAGTGTATTGGCGGTTCTTGCGGTGTCGATCGCTGCCTCGTAGGGGAGCCGGGCCGACGTCGATGACCCGGCGAAGCCCGGGAGGTCAGTCGTCGTCTTCCTCGGCCGCCCGATTGGCTATCTCGGCCACGACTCCGGGATCGGCGAGGGTCGTCGTATCCCCGAGCTCTCGGCCATCGGCCACATCGCGCAGCAACCGTCTCATTATTTTACCCGATCGGGTCTTGGGTAGATCGGGCACGATGATGACGGCCTTGGGTCGGGCGATCTTGCCGAGCTTGACCCCGACGTGCTCCCGGATCTCGTCGCCGAGCTCCTGCGAGGGCTCGTTCCCGCCTCGCAGGATCACGTAGCCGATGATCGCCTGCCCCGTGATCTCGTCGATCCCGCCGACGACCGCCGCCTCGGCCACCGCGCTGTGGTCGACGAGGGCCGACTCGACCTCGGTGGTGCTGATCCGGTGGCCGGAGATGTTCATCACGTCGTCGACCCGGCCGAGCAGCCAGAGGTAGCCGTCCTCGTCGAGCTTGGCTCCGTCGCCGGCAAAGTAGCGGCCCTCGAAGCGAGACCAGTAGGTGTCGCGGTAGCGGTCCGGATCGCCCCAGATGCCGCGCAGCATCGACGGCCATGGCCGGGTGATCGTCAGGTAGCCGCCGCCAACCTCGACCGGGTTGCCCTCGTCGTCGACGAGCTCGGCGAACACGCCGGGGATCGGACGACAGGCCGAGCCCGGCTTGGTTGTCGTGACGCCGGGAAGGGGAGAGATCATGTGGCCGCCGGTCTCGGTCTGCCACCACGTGTCGACGATCGGCGTCCTTCCGCCCCCGATGTGCTCGTGGTACCACATCCAGGCCTCGGGGTTGATCGGCTCGCCGACCGTGCCGAGCACCCGCAGCGACGAGAGGTCGTGCTTGGCCGGCTCCTGGGCGCCCCACTTCATGAACATCCGGATCGCGGTCGGGGCCGTGTACAGCTGGGTGACCTCGTAGCGCTCGACGATGTCCCACAGCCGGTCCTGGGCGGGGGTGTCCGGTGTCCCCTCGTACATGACCGACGTGCAACCGTTGGCCAACGGCCCGTAGACGATGTAGCTGTGACCGGTCACCCAGCCGATGTCGGCTGCGCACCAGTAGATGTCGGTGTCGGGCTTGAGGTCGAAGACGTACTTGTGGGTGAAGGCCACCTGGGTCAGGTAGCCCCCCGTGGTGTGCATGATGCCCTTGGGCTTCGCCGTCGTGCCGGAGGTGTACAACAGGTACAGCAGCTGCTCGGCGTCCATCGGCTCGGCCGGGCAGTCGTCGGATGCGCCGGCCATCAGCTCGTGCCACCACAGGTCGCGATCGGAGGTCATGTCCGGGCCGAGATCGCAGCGGTTGACGACGACGACGTGCTCGACCGAGCTTGCGCCGGTCTTGAGCGCTTCGTCGACCGTGGGCTTCAACGGGGCGGCGGCGCCCTTCCGGTAGCCGCCATCGGCGGTGACGATCACCCTGGCTTCGGCGTCCTCGCACCGATCGACGATCGCCTCGGCCGAGAAGCCACCGAAGATCACCGAGTGGGCTACACCGATCCGAGCGCAGGCCAGCATGGCGACGGGGAGCTCGGGGATCATCGGCATGTAGATGGCCGCCCGGTCGCCCTTCTCGAGCCCGAGGCTCTTGAGGACGTTGGCGAACTTCTTGACGTCGGTCAGCAGCTCGGCGTAGGTGATCGCCCGGGTGTCGCCGGGCTCGCCCTCCCAGTGGTAGGCGACCTTGTCGCCCTTGCCGGCGTCGACGTGGCGATCGAGGCAGTTGGCGGTGATGTTGAGCTCGCCGCCGACGAACCACTTGGCAAAGGGGAGATCCCACTCGAGCGTCGTGTCGAAGTCCTTGCTCCAAGTGAGCAGCTCGCGAGCCTGGCGGGCCCAGAACGCTTCGTAGTCCTGCTCGGCCTCCTCATACAGCGCCCGGTCGCTGGCGTTGGCCTGACTGACGAAGGAGTCCGGGGGAGGGAACGTGCGATCCTCGATCTCGAATACACCGATCGTCTCCGACATATCGTTCTCCCGTTGCTGAGCCATCGTGGTGGCGGTCCTACCTCGCACCGACGCCCGCGAATCCTAGTGCCGACCCCGGACGATCTGCCTCTTGGCGGCCCGGCCGCTAGCCGTCGTTTCGCGCTGGATCAGGGCACGCCGCACGCTCAGGGAAGCTCGAAGGCGTGGCGAAGTCCGGCGACGGCCACATCGAGTCCGGCCTCGAAGATCACGTTGCTCTCGACGTCTCGCTGCGCCTGGATCAGTTGGCGCAGTGCGGGGTCGTCGACGGCGTCGACATCCATGCCGCCGCCGGCTCGGATCAGCGCCATCGCCCCGAGCTCGAGGGCGACGTGGCCCATCACGAACGACACCGCGACGTGGAACGCCTGGGCCGAGCGTTCGACGTCGAGTCCGACGGCCTGGAAGCGCCCGAACGACCACAGCAGGACCCGCACCGCCTGATCGGTCTTGGCCGGGCGGCTGGCGAACAGCTCGAGCGCGGCCGGGTGGCGGACGAGGACCTCGTGGAACGAGCGGAGCCCGCGGCGAACCGCCAGCTCCCAGTTCTCGTCGGGCACGTCCATCGGGAGCTCGACCTCGCCGAACAGGGTATCGAGAATGGCGTCGAGCAGATCGTCCTTGTTGTCGACGTAGTGATAGAGCGACATCGCCTCCACGCCGAGCTCGTTGCCGAGCTTGCGCATCGACAGGCCGGCCAGGCCGCCCTCATCGGTCAGGGCGAGGGCGGTCTGGGCGATCAGTTCACGGCTCAGCGCAGCCCTCGTGGGTACAGACACCGGCAAAACCGTAGCTGGTCTGCGATCGAGACCGAGGTTTTCATGAGCAAAAACACCTGGATTTGTGGGAAATCCCGCCCACAGCAACCGCCATCGAACGACATCAGTTTCGCTGCGACACACCAATGTCGGTCCACGTGCACACCAGCCACGACCCGAGCCCGTCAGGGTCGAGCAGGGCTTCGGCTTCCCGAACCCTGCTCCGCATCCTGAGAGCCTCCACGTCGGGAGCGGCCGCATGGCTCATCCAGTAGCGGCGTCCTTCCTCCACGAGCTCCTCGATGCCCCACCGGGTCAGGAAGCTCGCCTGGTTGACCACCTCATCGGGGGCCGGCAGCTGATCGACTGCGACGTCGCTCGTGATGTCCCACCGGCCGGGCTGAGCGTAGGGGTCGGTACCCCGCTCGTGATTCCGATACGTGCGTAGCCACCCGCCTCGTTCGGCCAGCTCGGCGGTAGCCCGAGCACCGTAGTCGAACGCGGCGAGCACCACCGGCCGCCGGGCCAGCACGCCGGCCACCAGTTCGGCGGCCGCATCGAGGACCGGTAGCCGCGTCCCGGGAACGACCCGTTCCAGTTCGGCGTCGAGGCGAGCCGGGCGGTCAGGGAGCGGCTGCAGCTCCTCGTCCACCTCGGTGCGGCCGTGCTCGGCATCGGTGCGAACCCACACCTCCGACCAGCCGACGTCGGTGCGCTCGACGATGCGGACCGGGCAGTTGTCGAGCAACTCGTTGGCGACGACGACTGCACCGCTCAGATCCGCGGGGAGTCCGGCGGTCGAGACCCCGACCGCCGGTGCCCGGTCGACTGCCCGAACCTCGGCCACCGCTGCGCTGCTCGCCGCTGCCCCCTCCAGCGCCCGTCGCAGGGTCCCCGGGCCCGAGCCGACGTCATATACCGTCAGCGGTGCCGGTCGTCCGAGCGCATCCCACCACCCCTCGACCGCCGCCAAGACCACGTCGGCGAACAATGGCCCGACCTCCGGGCTGGTGATGAAGTCGCCCCGCCGCCGGCCGGCCGAACCGTAACCACCGCTGTAGAAGCCCCGCTCGGGGTCGTAGAGGCACCGCTCCATGTAGGCATCGAACCGTTCGAGCACCCGTTCACCCTAGAGCCCTCCCGAAACTGCGTGAGTTGGCTTACCAGTGGGTAGACGGTGCCGACGGGGACGGGCGTACCCCACAGCATCTCCCGTTGGAGCCCCACCACATGCACCCGTCACAGCGCCGCCGGCTGCTCATCGCGCTTGCGGCCGCCGTCGTCCTGGCAGGCTTCCTGCCCTGGCCCGGTTCGCCGTTCAATCCCGGGCCGGCCGACGCCGGGGCCAACGACAACTTCTCGCTGTCCAAAGCCGACGACGTCGGGGGCGAGGCGCTCATCGGTGAGCATGTCACCTACACCCTGACCGCGACGGGGACCCAGGCCTCGGCCGCCAACCTCTACAACCTGTCGTTCCGCGACGTCCTACCGGCCGGCGTCGAGTTCGTCTCGGCGAGCCCCGCCCCGACCGCCGTGCTGACCGATACCCCCCTCATCGGGCAGACCACCGTCATCTGGGAGAACGTCTCCGATCTGCCGGCGGCATCGCAGAGCTCGGTGACGGTCACCGTCGACACCAACCCCGACTTCGCCGGCGGCAACACCGGCTCGACGACGGTGCCTGTCGGCCCGACGATCACCAACACGAGCCAGGCCGTCGCCTCGCTCGATGCGTTCGCCGTGCCCGACTGGGACGCCGGCACGGGCCAGTTCACCGCCGACTTCGACGGCTCCGCCAACGCCAGCGACGCGGTAGAGATCATCCCCTTTCGGGTGACGAGGACAGCCCCGCGGGAGCTGCTGCGGGGCGTTCATCAGAACGGCTTCGACGGCGGCTCCGGCACCGTCGGGGCACCGTTCACGATCGTCGTGGAGAACAACCCCGACTACGCGGTGGCCGGCGTCACCCTGGTCGACACGATCGATCCGGCACTCGAGTTCCTCGGCTGCGACACCTACTACCCCGCAGACAACACGACCGTCGGCGAGGAGTGGACCGGCTCCGGTCCCGTGGCCACGGGCACCGGCTGCGCCCCGACCCCGAGCGCGGTCAGCACCAGCGTCGCCGGCGAGACGATCGTGACGTGGGGTCTCGGCGACTTCAACCCCGGCGATGCGGCGACCGTCACCTACCACGCCGGCATCCCGCTGCTGGCCAATGCCCCGTTCACCGGGACGCCTCCCACCGCCGCCAGCCTCGGCCAGGGACGGAACCTCGACAACAACACCGGCCCATCGACCGGCGAGCCCGATCGGACCCCGGGCAGCGACCCGGAGTTGCTGACCGCTCCCGAGCCGCAGCTCGACAACCTGGCCATCGCCACCGGCGTCTACCTCCCGACCGGGGCCACCGACAACGACACCGGCTCCGTCGTCATCGAATCGGAAGACCTGGTCATCGGCAAGTCGATGACCGGCACCCTCGTCAGAGGCTCGACCGTCGTGACGACCCTGACGATCACGACCTCGGAGTATCGCGATGTCAGCAACCTCGTGGTGCGCGACCTGCTGCCGTCCGGCCTGTGCTTCCTCGGCACCTACAACGTCGACAACACCTCCGGCGGGTCCGACTGGAGCACCAACGACTGCCCTGGGGCGGGAACGATGCAGAGCACGATCGACGGCACCCCGGTCGACGTGGCCGAGGTGCGGGAGCTGCCCGACGGCGGCCCGTACGGTACGGGCCGTTTGGAGCTCGTCTGGGACTTCTCCGACCCCGACAACGCTGCCCTGGCCGATCTCGACGCCGACGGAACGCTCACCATCTCCTACGGCGCCGTGGTCCGAGAGTACTACCGCGGCGGCCTGGCTCAGCTGACCGGGGAGCCCGTGCTCTCCGGTGATCGCGTCACCAACGAGGCCGAGGTCTCCGGGCCCGACACGGTCGCCGACGTCTCCTTGCCGGCCGACGGCGTCGACCCCGACGGCGGCCCCGATGGCGACACGGCGTCGGCCTCGATCGCCAACGGCTTCCCGACGATCAACAAGCGCATCGCGGTGAAGACCGGACCGGTGGCCGACGGAGCCAACATCACGGCCGGAACCTGCGGGACCAGCCACGGCGCGATCACCTGGACCGATGCCAATCCAACCCCGGAGCTCGGCTACGGACCTGGTGACATCATCTGTGTCGAGCTCGGTGCCTCGTTTCCGTCGAACGTGACCTACGAGGGCGTGACAATCCAGGATCTCGTGCCGCCGGGCCTCGCCTACGTGAACGGCTCCGCCACCCGGATCTCGTCGATCGACACGGTCGCCGGCACGACCGTGACCGAGTCGCCAGGTGTCGTGACGTTCAGCCTCGACGGCAGCGGCGTCGTCAGCCCGGCCGGTAACGAGTTCCGGTGGGTGATCGCGGTGCAGGCGTCGGGTACCGGCGACGGCGCGGCCAACGACATCACCGCCAACCTCCAGAAGCTCGTCCACAACAACAACGGCGGCAAGGTGTTCCAGCTCCGCGACCAGGCCGAGGCCGAATGGACCGAGCCGGAGGTTCGCCTGGCGAAGGGCATCGACACCGTCAACGGAGGCTCGTCGAACGGGCCGGACTTCGACGGCTCGCTCGGTGGCGGCTCGACGGCCGTCACCGCGGCCGGTTCGGACGTCGTCACCTACCGGATCGACGTGTGGAACGTCGGCAACAAGGCGGCGACGAGCACCGAGATCCAGGACGTCCTGCCGACCGGCCTGGCCTGCAGCGACGTCTCGGCGATCAGCGACGCCGGTTCCTGTTCGAGCGGTCGCATCACCTGGACCGGCCTCACCGTCCCCGCCTCGACCGGAGGCGGGGATCTCACGCCCGACGATCACACCACGGCCCCGATCACCCTCACCTACGACCTGACCATCCCGGCCGACGTCGACCCAGCCAACACGTGGGTCAATACCGCCGGCGTCGCCTCGTACGAAGCTGTCACCAACACGGCGTCGGTCCAGGCCTACTACCCGACCGACAACATCGACCCGGCCAACGCTCTGCTGGAGAACACCGACGCCGCCGACGACGAGAGCTACCTCGCCACCCCGGCTCCCGGTGTCACCACGCTCGTCCGCTCGGCGATCGACGAGGCGGGCAACGCCGGCAATCCTGCGCTCGCCGCCACCGATGACGAGGCGACGATCGGCGAGATCGTTCAGTACGAGGTGATCCTGACGATTCCCGAAGGCACGACCGTCTACGACGGGGTCGTCACCGACACGCTCCCGGCCGGCCTGACCTACTTCACCGGCAACGGTCTTTTCGCCGGCACCGTGTCCAACCTCCAGCCGACGGTCACCAGCCCGACGAGCAGCACGTCGCTCACCCTCGGCACGCTCTCCCACAGCGGCGGGGTCGTAACCTACACGCTGCCGACCCCCTACACGAACGCCGGCGGCAGCGGGGACGATCAGGTCGCCATCACCTTCTACGCCCAGGTCGAGGACGTGGTCGGGAACGCCGCCGATCCGACCGCAACTCGTTTCGCCAACTCGGCCACCTTCGACTACGACGACAACAACGGGTCGGCTCGACCGTCGGTGTCCTCTGCCGCCGTGAACGTCGACGTGGTCGAACCGAATCCGGCGATCGTCAAGGACCACACCGCGCCGGCCGGCACCCAGGCCTCGCCCGGTGACGCGATCACCTACCGGATCACGATCGACAACCCGGCGAGCGCCAACAACGTCTCGGCCGCCCATGACGTGACGGTCGTCGACACCGTGCCGGTCGGCCTCACACCGCTCGGCCCCGGTGCCGTGCCCGTCGGCTCCGACGGCGACACCGTGGCGTCGAGCGGGGTCACGCCGACGGGAAGCTTCACTGGAACGTGGTCGGAGACGAACCGTACGATCACGTGGACGCCGACCGACATCACCGCGCTCGACACCGTCGATCCCGGCACGACGGTGCAGTTCACCTATGACGTCGAGGTCGACGATCCCGCCATCGCTGCGGGGTCGCTGACCAACGCGGCGGCGCTGACCGCCTTCAGCCTCGACCAGGACCTCAGCCCCGTCGACGACCCGAACGAGGCCGACGCCCGCAGCTACAGCAGCAGCGACGACGACACGATCGGCCTCCCCCTGGCCTCGATCGCCAAGGACGTCGAGCCGTTCAACGGCGCCGATCCCAACGACGACCGGAGCGGAGCGACCGTCGGCGAGCCCGTGGACTACGAGCTCTCGGTCACCGTTCCATCAGGGGTGGTCGCCTATGACGCCACGATCTTCGACGACCTCCCGACCAGCCTCGACTTCGACAGCTTCGGCTCGATGACGATCGGGACCGAGTGCGAGGTGTTCGATGCAGGGACCGGTAGCACGACGGGCACGTCGCTGACAGCCGGAGCGGTCGAGACGTTCAGCCCGGTCGGTGTCGACGCTCAGCTCGCGGCCTGGTTCCTCGGCGACATCTACGCCAACGGTGCCTGCACCATCGACGTTCGGTACACCGCCCACGTCAACACCACGGCGGTCACCGGCGACACCGTCACCAACGACGGCCTCCTGGCGTGGAACGGCAGCGATGCGGTGGCCAGCCAGACTCCGGCCGCCCTCCCCGCCAACTACGACGACCCCGACTCGGCGTCGTGGACGGCGACGTCCGACCCGGCGGCGGAGACCGTCGGAGTCGTCGAGCCGGCTCTCGAGATCGACGAGGACGTGAGGACGATCGCCGGGGCGGCGTTGGCCAATCCGATCTGCGACATCATTCCCGGCAACCACGACGGCACGAGCGACGACGCCGATGGCGCGGCCCCCGACGGGTGCGACACCTCCGCCGGGGCCCAGCTCCGGTACACCGTCACCGTGTCGAACGTGGGCTCGTCGAGCGCCCACGACGCGACCGTGGTCGAGGCCGTGCCAGCCGGGCTCACCCCGCTGGCGTCGCCCGGCGGCAGCCCGGTGACCGCCGACGGGCAGACCGTTACCGGCAGCACCGCCAGCGTCGGTACCTGGAGCGAGACGAATCACACGATCACCTGGACGCTGACCGGCCCGATCACGCCGGCCGGGGCCGTGACCGTCGACTACGACGTGCAGGTCGACGCGTCGGCTGGGCTGACCAGGGGACTGGACCTGTCCGCCACCGCCGACGTTCCTCTCTACCACGGGCTCCCGTCGACCGAGCGAACGCAGATACTGATCGACAACCCGGCCAACGACGATCTCGTCATCTACGGCAACGACGTCTCGGCCACCAGGGGGTCGCTGACGCCGGATCAGGTCACGGTCGAGGTGCATTTCCCCACCCTGACCGTGGCAAAGGCGGCCGCCGGCGGTCAGGACGTCACCGATGCCCGCCTGGACACGTCGTTCACCTGGACGATCACGGTCACCAACACCGACGCCGTCGCTCCGGCATTCGGGATCGACGTCGTCGACCAATTGCCCGAGGGCTGGACGTACGACACCGGGTCGGCACAGGTCACGACACCCCACAACGGTGGGCCGGTGCAGGTCGAGCCCTCGTGCGCGGCGTCCCCATCGGGATCGTGCGCCACCGCCGCCGACCTGAACACCGAGACCCTCACCTGGACCGACCTCGTGTCCGGGAGCGGTGAGCCCCTGGCTCCCGGGGAGACGATCACGATCGAGCTCACGGCCACGCCACAGTCGGCAGCGCTCGCCTCGTCGCCGGCGATCGGCGAATCGTTCACCGGCCATATCGGTGGGACCGGCTTCGCCCACAGCAACGACGTCACGGTCACCGGCGAGGACGCCACCGGTTCGACCATCTGCTGCGACCCGGATGGCCCGGGCGGGATGGATCCGGAGACCTACACCGCCAGCGACGACGACGAGGTGTTCATCGCCCGGGCCGACATCGAGGTGACCAAGACCATCAGCCCGCTCGAGGGTGACGCCGACCCCGACAACGGACCATATTGGTTCGGCTCCTTCGTCGACTACACCGTCACCGTCGACAACGAGGGACCGGACCAGGCCACCGGCGTGACGATCGCCGACGTGCTGGACCCGACCGAGCTCGACTTCGACTCGGTCACCTCGGTCGGTCAGGGAAGCTTCGACGACACCACCAACATCTGGACGGTGGGGACCCTCGCCA
Organism: Acidimicrobiia bacterium; assembly: GCA_029861725.1. Taxonomy (GTDB): domain Bacteria; phylum Actinomycetota; class Acidimicrobiia; order Acidimicrobiales; family SZUA-35; genus CADEDH01. The sequence continues at coordinate 10,971 of JAOTYQ010000103.1, forward strand.
ACGGCGCCTCGGCAACGCTGGTGCTCCGCACCCGCCTCGTCGCTCTCGGTTCGGTGACCAACGTCGCCCAGAACCAGACGACCGACCAGTACGACGCCGACTCGAGCCCCGGCAACGATCTACCGACCGAAGACGACCAGGGCTCGGTCGCCATCGAGGTCGTGCCCTCCAGTCTCGGCGACTACGTCTGGCTCGATCTGGACGGCGACGGGACCCAGGACCCGTCCGAGCCAGGAATCCCCGGTGTCCAGCTCGACCTGACGTGGAACGACCCCGGGACCGGGTCGCCGATGTCGTACTCCGCCGTCACCGGCAGCGACGGCTCCTATGGCGTGCCCACGGCGGTGGGCCTCCCGGCCGACACCGACATCACGGTCACGGTGGACACCGCCGCCTCGCCCAATCTCACCGGTCTGAGCCCCAGCTGGGACCGGGATCTGACTCCGGACGGGACGACCACCGAGCAGGTCACGACCGGCGACACCACCTTGCCCGACGGCACGCTCGCCGACCTCGGCTTCGACTTCGGCTACAACACGAGCGCCACCCAGACCCTCGGCAACAAGCTGTGGTGGGACGTCGACGGCTCCGGTGACGCCAGCGGAGGCGCCGGCGAGCCGGGTATCCCCGGCGTGACCATCACCGCCACCTGGGCCGGTTGGGACGGCATCGCCGAGACCGCCGACGACATCACCTTCACCGAGTCGACCGACCCCACCGGCGCCTACCTCTTCACCAACCTTCCCCCCGGTGACTACGTGGTCACGGTCACGACGGCCGAGCTCCCGACCGGCTTGGACATCGAGACCTACGATCTCGACGGGCTGGGCGGCAGCTCGGCCGACAGCGCCGAAATCACGCTCGACCCTTCCGAGAACCAGCTCGACGTCGACTTCTCCTATCGCGGGACCGGCACCATCGGCGAGACGATCTGGTTCGACCACGATGGGGACGGCACTGTCGACGGCGGTGAGCCAGGCCTCGGTGGCGTCGCCGTCACCGCCACCTGGGACGGGCCCGACGGGATCGCCGGCAACGCCGACGACATCGCCCTGGCGACCACGACAGCGCCGGACGGGACCTACTCGCTCGCCAACCTCCCGATCGGTGCGTTCGTGGTCACCGTCGACGACACCACCCTGCCGGGCAACCTCGGACCGACCTTCGACGACGACGGTGTGGGGACCGCCCACACGTCGACGATCGACCTGACGACGGCAGCTCCCAGCGACACCGATCAGGACTTCGGGTACCGGGGCGCCGGTTCGATCGGCGACACCGTGTTCTACGACGTCGACGGCGCCGAGAGCGACGGCACCCCCGATCCCGGGGACTCGGCGATCCCGGGCGTCGACGTGACCGTGCAGTGGGCCGGAGCCGACGACACCTTCGGCACCGCCGACGACTTCAGCTCCACCGACACGACCGACGGGACCGGTCGGTACCTCGTGACCGAGCTCGCCCATGGCCAGTATCGGATCACGGTCGACGAGAGCGACCTCCCGGCCGGTCTCGATGCCGCCACCTACGACCAGGACGGCACCGGGACCGCCGGTCGGTCGGACACGACGCTGGGCACGGCCTCCCCCGACGATGCCGACCAGGACTTCGCCTACACCGGCGCCTCATCGGGCGTGATCGGCGACCGGGTCTGGTTCGACGCCGACGGCGACGGCGTCGAAGACACCGGGGAAGTCGGCTTCTCGGGGGTGGGGCTGACCCTCACGTGGTACGGCCCGAACGGTACGTTCGGAGGGGGTGACGACGTGGTCCAGCTCACCACCACCGGGCCGAGCGGCGCCTATGAGTTCGACAACCTCCCCGACGGCACCTACCGGGTCGCCGTCGACGACACGACGCTCCCGGCCGGTCTGGCGCCCACCCACGACGACGACGGCACGACGTCGGCCCATCGCTCCGAGATCACGATCTCGCCCGGCCACCCATTCGACCGGGAGCAGGACTTCGGGTACACCGGGGTCGGCTCGATCGGCGATCTCGTGTGGTTCGACGTCGACGACTCCGGCACCTCGACGGCCAACGCCGGGGAGCCCGGCATTGCCGGGGTCGACCTGGTCGTCGTGTGGGACAATCCGCAGGGCAGCGACGTGACCTACACGGTCAGCACCGGTGACGATGGCGACTACCTCGTCCCCCGCCTGCCCCATGGCGACTACACCGTCTCCGTGCAGACCGCCACCCTGCCCGGCGGGCTCACCCCGACCCATGACCCCGACGGCATCGGAACGGCCGACACCACGGTCGTCACCCTGACCTCGGCAGCTCCCGACGTCGGCGACCGCGACTTCTCCTACACCGGCGTCGGTTCGATCGGCGACACCGTGTGGTTCGACGAGAATGCCAACGGCACCGCCGATCCGGTCGGATCCGGGGTGTTCGACGGCGAGGACCAGGCCCTGGCGGGGATCGGCATCACGGTCACGTGGGGTGGCTTCGATGGCGTGGTCGGTGACGACGAGGCGAGCCCGAGCGTCGACGAGTCG
>JAOTYQ010000638.1 GCA_029861725.1 Acidimicrobiia bacterium
GGGCGGGCCGTTACCGGAAAGGCTACGCGCGGGTAACCTTCGGAGAAACCCGGGAGGCGCCGACCGGGAGGCGCAACGCCGGGAACCGGACAGAGAGAAGGACCTTATGACCAACGCCGTCGACATCGACACCAGGATCGAGGGCAAGACCATCCCCAAGCTGTTCCTCACCACCTTGGCCACGCACGGCGATCTGGTGGTCCTCCGGTGGAAGGATGCCGAGGACGCGTGGCACGAGATGACCTATCGGGAGTTCGGCGACCACGTGGCGCGAGTCGCGGCGGGCCTGGCCGCGGCCGGGCTCGGCCAGGGTGACCGGCTCCTGCTGATGCTCCGGAACAGGCCCGAATTCCACGTGCTCGACACCGCAGCGCTGTTCCTCGGCGCGACGCCGGTCTCGATCTACAACAGCTCCTCACCGGAACAGATCGAGTACTTGGCCAACGATGCCGGCGCCAAGCTGGCCGTCGTCGAGGATCGGGGGTTCTACGAGGCGATCGGCAAGGTTCGCCAGTCGATCCCGACGTTGGAGAAGGTGGCGGTCGTCGAGGGCGACGACCTCGGCGCCGACGTCACCTACGCCGACCTGCTCGCCGCCGACCCGCTCGACCTCGCCACCGCGGCCGAGACTGCCAGCCCCGAAGATCTGGCGACGCTGATCTACACCTCGGGAACGACCGGGCCGTCGAAGGGCGTCATGCTCGACCACCGGAACGTCTGCTGGACGCTCGAGTGCCTCTGGGAGGCGTTCGACATCGACGACATGGCCGGCAAGCGCCTGGTCAGCTACCTGCCGATGGCCCACATCGCGGAGCGGATGGTCAGCCACTACCAGACCCTGGCTCGGGGATTGGAGGTCACCTGCTGTCCCGATCCGACCCAATTCGCCGCATACGCCAGCGAGATCCATCCGCACCTCATGTTCGGTGTTCCCCGCGTGTGGGAGAAGATCTACTCGGGCATTCAGGCTGCGCTGGCCGCCGACCCCGAGAAGGAGAAGGCGGTCCGGGAGGCGGTCGAGGCGGGGGGCCCGATCGCCGAGAAGATGACGTGGGGCACCGCCACAGCCGAAGAGATCGAGACCTATGAGTTCCTCGACGCCGTCGCGTTCTCCACGATCCGGGAGCTGGTCGGGCTCGACCAGCTCATGGCCGCCATAACGGGCGCCGCCCCGATTCCCGCCGAGCTGCTGGCGTGGTTCCGGACGATCGGCGTGCCGCTGTCGGAGATCTACGGCCTGTCGGAGACGACCGGTCCGATGACGTGGGCGCCCTACAAGGTCAAGGCTGGCTCGGTCGGCTACGCCTGTCCGGGTGTCGAGGTCGAGCTCGACGAAGACGGCGAGGTGCTGTGCCGGGGCGGGAACGTCTTTCGCGGCTACCTGAACCAGCCCGAGAAGACCTCGGAGGTCCTCGACGCCGACGGCTGGTTCCACTCCGGCGACATCGGCGAGATCGACAGCGACGGCTACCTGAAGATCGTCGACCGCAAGAAGGAGCTGATCGTCACCGCCGGGGGCAAGAACCTGTCGCCGGCCAACCTCGAGGCAGCGCTGAAGCTGATCCCGCTCGTCGGGCAGGCCATCGCGATCGGGGACCGACGCCCCTTTGTCTCCGCCCTCGTCGTGCTCGATCCCGACGTCGCCCCCCAGTGGGCCGTCAACCACGGGATCGAGTTCTCCACCCTCGAGCAGCTGGCCGAGGAGCCGGCAGTCGTCGCCGAGATCGAAGACGCCCTGCCCGAGGTCATGGCGGGATTCAATAACGCCGAGCGGGTGAAGAAGGTGAAGGTGCTCGGCGAGGAGTGGCTGCCGGACACCGAGCTCCTCACCCCGACCTCCAAGCTGAAGCGGCGGGGGATCCACGCCCACTACGCCGAGGAGATCGAAGCGCTCTACGGCTGAACGCGACGCGTGCTCCCGAGCAGGGAGTCAAGGTCGTTGTGTCACCTGTGCTACGTTAACGGGCCACTGCATCGACCTACGACAGGGCAGTACCGTGCAACAACAAGATCCTGGTGCCGCGCCCAGGGTTGACAGAGCAGCGAGCCCTTCGGGGGTCCTCTCTCGCGCGTGCATCGAAACCGTAGAGGGCTATCAGCTCGAGATCTTCGATCCCGCGAGCCATCCGGACCTGTGGGCCACCTACCTGGAGGGCGCGTTGCGCGAGTACACGCGGTTCCGGGTGACCGCTGCGTTGCCGTACGAGGAGCTGCTCGACGGCTCCGGCGTCTCGATCGGCTTTGTCGTGATTGATGACTCGACCCCGGTCGGCGGCCTCCGTGTCCATGGCCCCCTGCAAGAAGCGGCTCAGGTTGCCGCGCTGCGCGAGATGGCGGAGAGCGAAGGTCTTGAGGCGCTCGAGCAGCATGTCGTCCAGTGCCTTGAGGCGGAGACGGTGCTCGAATCCAAGGGCATGTGGTCCGACTACGATCGTGCCGATCGTCGGGCCATTGCCGAGTGCACGTCACGATGCAACGTACATGCCTTGCGCATCTTCAACGCTGACCGGGCGCTCTGCACGTCGGCCGAGCACACGGCCGGTCTGTATGAAGCGACAGGCGCGGTAGTCATCGAGTGCGCCGGAAGCGCTCCCTATCCCGATGATCGCTATGTGACCAGGGCTATGGAGTGGGTTGCCGCCGACGTGCCGGCCCGCGCTGATCCAATCGACTACTCGAACATCTGCAAGGAGGTCGCTCGCCTTGCCTCTGCCCCCGCAGTCTGATGCCGAGTTCTCCAGTGGTCGAACTGCGCAGCGATTCGTGGGAGGTAGAGATCCTCGACGAGTCACGTACCGATGACCTAAGCCGACTCGATGACTTGCGCAGACGCGGAACCTCGGCCATCGATCGGCTCGAGGCCATTGCTGCCGAAGCTGGCTGTGACGTAGGGCCCGACCTCGAACCGAGGTGGGTGGTATACCCCTGGCGGGGCATGGTGGTGCGCCTTCCCGGGCCGGCCTTCTTCAAGCGCCTACGAACGGATCGGAACCGGAACAAGCTCACGACGCTCGAGCAGGAGGCGTTGGGAGAGAAGACCGTCGCCGTCGTTGGTCTGAGCGTCGGCCACGTGATCGCACACACTCTCGCCTCGGAGGGAGTGGGTGGCCGGATCAAGCTGGCCGACAACGACAACCTCGAGCTGACCAACCTCAACCGCATCCCGGCCACCGTCCTTGACCTCGGTCTGAACAAGGCGATCGTGGCGGCCCGACGGTTGCTTGAGCTCGATCCGTATCTCGAACTGGAGATCTTCTCGGGCGGCGTGGATGCCGTCAATCTGGAACAGTTTCTCGACGGTGTCGACGTGGTCATCGAGGAGTGCGACTCATTTGACATCAAGATCGCAGTGCGAGCTGCGGCCCGAGATGCCGGAGTGCCGGTCGTGATGCACACGAGCGATCGAGGCCTGCTCGACGTCGAACGATTCGATCTGGAGCCCGATAGGCCGTTGCTGCACGGGCTAGTTGGCGATCTCACTCCGGATGTCGTCTCCGGTCTGACGACGGAGGAAAAGGTGCCATACGTCGTTGGCATCCTCGGCTCTAGCGAGGTTTCGACGAGGTTGGCAGCCTCGCTAGTGGAGATCGATCATCAGGTGACCAGCTGGCCTCAACTCGCCGAGGACGTC
>JAOTYQ010000639.1 GCA_029861725.1 Acidimicrobiia bacterium
GAGGAGGAGGCCGGTTCGGGTAGAGCAGTAACGACTGCTGGTCTGGACGGTAGAGGTCGCTCGTGAAGAGCGTCTCGACCACTCCGAGCGTCGTACCGAGGTCAGTGGTGAACGAGTCGAGGGCCGCCACCTGACCCTCCAACATCGGGTAGAGCGGCTCGAGGCGGGCCTCGCCGGGGTCGAGGTGGAGCAGCCAGTAGGCGTGAACGAGGCCATCCGGGCGCTGGGCCGCGCTCACGGCGGCATCGAGATGGGGCCGTACCACCGACAGGAAACGACGGAGGACCGTTACCGCCACTGGCGACGATGGGCCAGGGCCATGCGAATAGACCGTCGACCGGTACTCGGAGAAGGCTCGCCCGAGGGTGTCGAGCAGCTGCCGGCGGCGAACAGGGGTGATCCGCTCGGTGTCGTGCAGATCCTCATGGGCCTCGAGCCCCGCCTGGAGCTGGGCGAGCCACTCGACCACCGGTTGACCGATCCGCACGTCGGTCACCGACGAACGGATCAGAACGCCGTCTATGAATTCGAGGTAGTGGCGGAGGTGGAACAGTGTCACCACCGACACACCGTTGCCGACCAGGGCGTTGTTGGCATCGTTCCACTCGGGCCGCTGGGTGTTCATCCAGATCCCTCCGCCGGCTACCAGGTTTGACAGCTTGGCCAGGGCCGGGACGAACAGCTTCTCGGCGAGCGAGGCGAGATGGACACCATCCTCGGTAGTCGCCGGCACCAATTGGCCGTCGGCGCCGGTGGTCCGAACACGGTCGTCGACTCGTCGTTGCCGTTCGCCGTCGAACTCGAGCGTGGCCTTGGGGTCGCGCACCAGGCTGTCGTACGGAAGGATCCGGTAGGGCACATCGGCGTAGGAGAAGGCGCGCCGATCGAGCATCGACTCCAAGAGGCCAGGTTGAAACCGGTGGGCGGCGTCGAGGAGCTGGTGGAGGTAGACGATCTGGTGGTCGCCCCAGTAGCCGAAGTTGGCCCAGCTGCCATCCTCTGGCTGCTCCCAGTCGAGTCCATCGTTGGTGATCCGGTAGGGGTTGTGACCGTCGATGGTCGAGGCGTTGAGGAACTTGGCTACCACCGACTCGATGTAGGAGGGGTAGCTGTGAACCAGCGCCTCCCAGTTCTGGAAGATGTCTCGCCAGTTGCCCTCGTACCCCCGGGCCGGGTGGCCCTCGGCGGACGGCGGCGGGATGTGGAAGGTGTTCCAGGGACGGCTTGGGTCCCCGTGGCGGCGGCTGAAGGTCAGGGGCAGGTATTCGTTGACAAGGCGGGACAGGTCGGCGTCGTCGGCCACGACTCGGCGGAGAGCGTCGAGCTCCACCAGCGGATCGAGCCCGGCGGCGACGGTCCGGAAGCGGGGGTGCACGATTCGGTTTCGGGTCGCGACGAACCGGTCGACGTCCGCTACCTCGACCCGGTGGTCATCGAGGAACGAGCCGCCCCGCATGCTGTTGAACAAGACGTTCGCGAAGTGATGGATGGTTGCTGATCGATCGGCGGTCTCCTGCAGGCCGTCGGCTTCGGCCACGATGCTGACCAGGCCTGTGTGAGCCCGGTCGATCTCAGCTCGCACCTCGGCCTCTGGATCGGGGCCCTCGATCAGTCTGCGTCGAAGATGGGCCACCGCGAGATGGTCCTGCTCGACGTCGGCCACCACGATCCAGCGCAGCGGCTTGCTGGCGTCGACCGTGGCCGCGGTCGACTGGAAGAACGCTCCCTTGGCCCCGGTCACGAGATGTTCCGGCTCGATCGGTAGCCCGGACCGGAACCGCCGGACTTGCCGATCCGACAGAGCGACGGTCGCGCCGTCCAGGCCACGTGACCAGACGGCATTCGCGTGCAGGCACTCGGCTGGATCGGCCCGATCGCTGATCAGGGCCTCCAGCGTGAACAGCGCCAGGCCGGAGTCCGAGTCGAGCTCCGATCGCCGGTAGGCGTCGACGAGAGTGCTCGACGTCTGCTGGGCTGCAAGCTCGACCCCGGCCGGCAGGACGTCGATCAGCCCATCGAGGAGCTCGATCTCGATGGCCGGTCGGTGCTGGTCGGCCACCAGTTGGCAGCTGCGGACCAGGCCGAACGATCCGGCTGAGGTCCAGGTGTACGAGAAGGTGAGGCCGAGCCCCGGATGGTGCTCGTCGAACCGGAACCGGTCCCCAACGGCAGTCTTGGCTACTGATCGGCGGACCGTCCCGAGCGGGGCATGGGGGGCGAACGGCTCCCAGACCTCGCCCTGGCCGACGGTGCGGATCACGGTCAGCGGCCCAACCCGCCCGCCGCTGCGATGGAGCCGGTCATCGGTTTCGTAGGGGAACAGGGCGTTGTCGGCCCGGCCTCGGCCGGCGGTCAGGGCGCCACTGGTCGAGACATAGATCCAGTGGTCGTCGGGAGTGACAACCGTGACGAGGAACGGGTCGAGCAGATCGACGTCGTCGATGCGGTACCACTCGATGCCGTGCTCCACGACGAACCGTCCCCGGGCTTCGGGCTCGGTCATTCGGTCCCCTCATGCCCTCGGTCCCAGCCCGGAGTGCCGGGCCAGGGTCGGGGGAGGCGAATCACTCCGGGCCCGGGAGCGCTCCCAGACCATTGCACAACAAACCCGGGCACGAGCCGGCCGACTTCCCTAGCGGTTGGGAGCGCTCCCAACGGACGCCTTGGCCCAGGTCCAGGTCGGGCGTTTGCGAACATGGCTACGCAGCCTTCACCGCAGGAGATCCGCAGGACTCTCGTACCACCAGCTCGGCAGGGAAGACCACGTGTTCCGGAGTCGTCGCCGTCCCTTCGATCACCGAGTTGAGCAGTCGAGCGGCCCGCCTACCAACCTGGGTGACCGGCTGAGCCACCGAGGTCAGGCGGGGCACCGTCTGGTCGGGTGCGATGAGTCCGTCGAACGAGACGATGGCCACGTCCTCCGGGCAGCTCAGCCCGGCGTCGCGAATGGCCCGGAGCGCTCCAACCGCCATCCGATCGGAACCAACGAACACGGCATCGGGACGCTCGATCAGCAGCGACTCCATGGCTAGCCGACCGGACTCCTCGGTCCAATCGCCCTCGATGGTCCGGCCGTCGATGCTGAGTCCAGCCTCTGTCAGCCCCTCGAGGAACCCGTTGCGGCGGTCGACACCCGCGGTGGTAGTGGATGGGGCGCCAATCAGGCCAAGGCGGGTGTACCCCAGATCGGCCAGGTGGAGCGCAGCCGTGCGGGCGCCGCCTCGGTTGTCGGCGTCGACCGAGAACAGGGATCTTCCGTCCTCGGGGCGCCCAACGACCACGAACGGCATGGTGCTCCGGAGAAGGTGCTCGATCAGCGGGTCGCGCATCTGGGTGGCCGTGACGATGACACCGTCGACGAGCCCCGGGTTCACCACCCGGGGGATGATCGAGTCCTCGTCTGATTCCCGGTCGAACAGGAAGAGGGCCAGCGTCACGCCCATGGAGTTGGTCGCGCCAGTCACGCCGAGGATGAGTCGACCGAAGTAGGGATCATCGAAGAGGGTCTCGGCTGCACTGGCGATGACGAGGCCGACAACGCCGGTCCGGTTCGAGGCCAGTGATCGGGCCGCTGCGTGCGGTCGATACCCGGTCTCGGCGATGATCGCTTCTACCCGGCGCCGGGCCTG
>JAOTYQ010000104.1 GCA_029861725.1 Acidimicrobiia bacterium
CACCCGGCAAAGAGCGGAACCTCACGCAAGGACTCAGTGCCTTTTCTGATCCCGTCGCCATCGAAGAAGCCTAGCAGTCTGGAGGTCGCAGAAACCGAGCCCGCCCGGCGGCCGGGGGCGACGGAGTGTCCATATTCCGGCGCCAGAGTTTCCTATGAGCCGACGGGGTTCGTTACTACAGCCTGGGCCATCGCTGCCATGACCTCTGCGAGCACTTCCGACTGCGGTGGCATCCCTGGAACCTCTTCGGGGATCTCAGGATCTTGAGCCTCACCGATGCGGTGGAAACGGTCCACGGCCAACTCCAAGAAGTCGGGGTGCGGGAAGACCCAGAATCGATCAGTTCTGACCGCATCGATGACCAGATCGGCCACCGCCGCCGGCTGCATCCCCTCATCAATCGCGCGGCGAACGTGCCCCATCATCACCTCTTGACCGGCATCAGCGACGGGCGACGCCCCCAGATCGCTGGGCCAGTTGCGGTCGGCATCGAGGATGCCGGTCCGGACCCAACCAGGGCACAGGCAACTCACGCCTATGGGCATCTGGGCCGCCTGCATGTTGTTGTAGAGGTCTTCTGTGATGGCCATGACAGCGTGTTTGCTCGCGTCGTAGTGGGGCGCGAAGCCGGGCATGAGCCCGGCTATCGAGGCCGTATTGACGACGTGGCCGCCGCCTGAGGCGATCAGTCCAACCACCCTCGGTTCAGCACTGTGGAATCCACCACTGACAGAGTTCAGCACCGAGCACCTGCGCTCATCGCAAACGAGGACGCCATCGGAAGGATGAGAGCCCGTGGTGATCGACGTCGAGAGCCTCCGTAACCGTCGCGACGACGACCGCTGGAACCGGATCTCGGTCGGCGACATAACCGAGCGGGTCACCTGGGCCACTCCCGACAAGCCAGCGCTCATCGCCACCCCGGATGCGACGGTCGATCCGGCCTACGCCACGGTCACCTACGCCGAGGCCAATCGGCTCGTCAATCGGGTGGCGAACGCCCTCCTTGCGCTCGATCTCGAGCCGACCACCCGCATCGCCATGCTGTGCAACAACTCCAACGAGGCGTGGTTGGCCAAGATCGGGATCGCCAAGGCCGGCCTGGTGGCCGCCCCGGTCAACACCATGATGGCGGCCGACGTGATGGTGGACGCCCTGGCCCGGGTCGAAGCCGAGCTGGCCATCGTCGATCATGCCCTGTGGCAGTCGTTCGAGGAGCCGATGAGGGCCGCCGGGATCGGTCCCCTGGTGGCACTCGGCGCCCCCGACGCCGACGCGGTCCCCAACCTCGATCGGTGGCTCGCCGGACACGATGAGGCCGAACCCGACATCGCGATCCACGGCGACGACATCTGGCAACTGCTGTTCACCTCGGGGACGACCGCCGCCCCCAAGGCAGTGATGATCTCCCACACCTACACCTACCTGGCCGCCTTCAGCCACATGCTGTCGCTGACGAAACGTCTGGACCACGAGAGCAGCATCGTCCTCGGAGCGTTCACGCCGATGGTCTTCCACATCGGCGATCAGATCTTCGCCTTCGGACCGCTCATGTGCGGTGGCACGGTGGTGATGGGTGCCCGACCGGACGGCGACGTCATGGCCGACACCATCACCCGACACGGGGTGACAGCCCTGTTCGGTGGATCGCCGCAGTTCCTCGAGAGCCTGGTGTCGGCCGTCGAGGCCCGCCCCGACGACTACGACCTGTCCAGCGTGACCACGATGTTCTTCGGCTGGGCGGCCCTCGACCCGTCGATCTACGAGCGCTTCCGGGCCCTGGTCCCGTCCGGGGTGAGGACCCACGCCCTGTGCTCGCAGACCGAGGCCATCGCCGGGCACCGGTTCTTCATCGAGCACCACCGGGACCTGTACGAGCGCCAGGCGCCGGCCGTCAACCACGTCGAGATGCCGGCACCGATCATGGCAGCCACGATCTTCGACGCCGACAACCGAGACCTGCGTGACCAGCCCGGTGTCGCCGGCGAGGCCGTGTTCCAGTCGCCGGTGCTGTTCTCGGGGTACTACCGCGACCGCGAGGCAACGGAGGAGGCGCTGGCTGGCGGCTGGTTCCACAGCGGAGACAGCTTCACGATGGGCGAGGACGGCGTCCGCCACATGGTCGACCGCTACAAGGACATCGTGAAGACCGGGGGCGAGAACGTCTCCAGCCAACGGGTCGAAGCCGTGCTCGACCAGCACCCGGCCGTTGCCCGTTCCGCCGTCGTCGGTCTGCCCGACGACCGGTGGGGCGAGATGGTGACCGCCTGCGTCCTTCCCGCCGACGGGGCAACCCTCGACGAGGACGACATCATCGCCTTCGCCCGCCGGCGGCTCGCCGGGTTCGAGACGCCAAAGCGGGTGATCGAGGTCGCCGACCTGCCGACCACGGTCGGGGGAAAGATCCTCAAGTACCGGCTCCGGGAGCGACTCAGCGCCGACTGAGTCGGAGCGCCGGAGGCGCTCCTTCGGGAGTTCGCCATTGGCGAACCATCGGCGAACGTCCTCCGCTACACCGAGTACTCGTGGGTCACCGGCCGACGCCCTTTGGGCTCCTGCGCAGGCCGTTCGCTAGCCTGATCGCACGTTGCCAAGGGGGTGCCGATGACGACCGTCGTCAGTCCAGAGGAAGCGCCGACGGGCGATTACCGGTTCCTCATCCAGGAAGACCGGGTCCACGGCAGCCTCTACACCGATCCGGCCGTCTTCGCCGAGGAGATGAAGCGGATCTTCGTCGACGGCTGGGTGTTCGTTGGCCACGAGTCGGAGATCCCCGACCCCGGCGACTGGGTCGCCCGGCGGGTCGGGCTCGAGCCGGTGCTGCTCACGCGGGGCCGGGACGGCGCGCTGAACGTGATCGCCAACCGGTGCGCCCACCGTGGGACCCGGCTGTGCCCTCAGAACGAGGGCAACGACCGCACGCTCAGGTGTCCCTACCATGGATGGACCTACGGGATCGACGGTGCGCTGCTCGGGGTGACCGGTCCCAAGGGCTTCCACAAGAACAAGGCCGACCTCGGGCTCGACCGGCCAGCGTCGGTCGACGTCTACCAAGGTTTCGTGTTCGCCAACATCAGCGGCACGGCAGGACCACTCGGCGAGCACCTGGGCCGGGGCGGGATCTCGCTCATCGACCGTGCGGTGCAGATGTCGCCGACCGGTCGGGTCGATCTCCGGGGCGGCTGGATCGGCCAACGGGTCGACTCCAACTGGAAGATGTGGCCCGAGAGCAACAACGACGGCTATCACGTGGGCTTCACCCACGAGTCGCTGGCCAGGGCGGTACCGGGCAGCCAATACGACGACATCGTGCTGGGGGGCGAGGGGAAGACCTCGTCGACCACCCGCGACCACGGGCTCGGCCACGTGGAGCTCGACTTCCGATCCAGCTACGAGTCGCAGCTGGCGTGGCTCGGCACCAGCCGAGAGAAGGTGGCGGAGTACTGCGAGGCGATGGAGGCGGCCTACGGTGAGGAGCGGGCCAACCAGATCCTGTGGGACGGGCCCCCTCACGCCAACATCTTCCCCAACCTGTTCCTCGGCGAGATGAACATCGCTCGCATCGATCCCATCTCCCCGGACCGCACCGAGCACTTCCACACGCCGCTCCTGCTGGAGGGTGTGCCCGACAGCCTCAACCGGAGGCTGCTGCTCCAGTCCGAGGCGGCCATGGGTCCGTGCGCCTTCTTCCTCCCCGACGACGTGGCGGTGGCCGAGAGGATGCACGCCGCCTTCAACGCTGGCCTCCAGGCCGACCAGGGGTGGATCGACCTGAGCCGGGGCAATCAGCGGGAACGGGTCGAGGATGGCGTGAAGGTCGGTGACATCACCGACGAGGTCACCAACCGCGGGATCTGGCACCACTACCGCGAGGTGATGGCGAACGGGGTGGGGCGGGCATGACCGTCCAGGTCGACGCCGACACACGGCGCGAGATCGAGGACTTCCTGTATCACGAGGCGAGGCTGGCCGACGAGTCGCGGTACGAGGAGTGGGAGGCACTCGTCACCGACGACATTCACTACTGGGTCCCCTACGGGTCGGGTGACTACGAGCCGGGAACACGGGTCAGCTTCCTCAACGACAACCGCACCCGGCTGGCCACGAGGATTCGACAGCTGATGAGCGGAGTCCGGTACTCCCAGGTTCCGAAGTCCCCGATGCGTCGAATGATCTCCAACATCCAGATCCTCGATGTCGACGGTGACGAGTACACCGTGGGATCCAACTTCGTGATCTACGAGCACGCCGTCCAGGCCACCAACGACATCCACACCTGGGCCGGTCGCGCCACCCACCGGATTCGCCGAACCGACGACGGGCTCCGCATCGCAGCGAAAAAGGTGGAGTTGGTGAACGCCACCGAAGCGCTGCCCAACCTCACGTTCATCATCTGAGGGTCGACGGGACACCGCGATGAGCAACCACCCGCTCTCCGACCGGGCTGCCATCGTCGGCGTCGGTGAGACGGCGTTCGTGCGAGGATCGGGCCGCACCGTGCTCGGCCAGGTTGCGGAGACCTCGCTCCGGGCCATCGCCGACGCCGGCCTGACGCCCAAGGAAGTCGACGGGCTCGTGCTATCGGGGGACAGGATCTTCCCCGAGGCGCTGGCCGCCACCATCGGAATGGACGCGAGCTCCACACCGCCGAGATCGCCCTGTTGAGCCGGGCCAATGCTCAGTCGAACCCCAAGGCCTACATGCGCGGTCGCCCCCTGTCGCTCGAGCAGTACCTCGACTCGCCGATGCTGGCCAGCCCGCTCCGAGTGTTCGACTGCTGTCTCGAAACCGATGGCGCCTGCGCCATGGTCGTCACCGCCGCCGACCGGGCTCGGGATCTTCCCCACGAACCGGTCTATGTGATGGGGGTGGCCGAAGGGCACCCGTTCCCCGGTGACGAGTTCGAGGGACGTCGAGACATCCTGCAGGTCGGGCTGCACGCCGCAGCCCCCAAGGCGTACGAAATGGCCGGCGTCGGGCCGTCGGATCTCGACTTCGCCCAGATCTACGACTGCTTCACCTACGTCGTGCTGCTACAGCTCGAGGCGCTCGGTGTGTGTTGCGAGGGTGAGGCCGGGCCGTACGTCGAGGGTGGGCGGCTGCGGATCGACGGCGAGCTGCCGGTCAACACCCACGGAGGACTGCACTCCGAGGCCCATGTGGAGAGTCTCAACCACATCGTCGAGGCGACGCGCCAGCTGCGACGGGGTGCCGATCTGCAGGTCGAGGGCTGCGAGATCGGTGCCGTCACGGGCTGGGGCAACTTCGCCGAGAGCTCGATGGTGATCCTGCGAAGGTGATGATGACCACGATCGACAGACCGTTGCCACGGCGGGACGGACTCCACGCCAAGTTCTACAACTACTGCCGGCGCCACGAGCTTCGGTTCCAGCGGTGCAGCCAGTGCCGGACCTGGCGGCACCTACCGCGGGAGGTCTGCCACGTGTGCACTTCCAGCGAGTACATGTGGGAACGGTCGGCCGGGTTCGGTCGGCTGTACAGCTGGACCGTCACCCATAGCGCCCTGCACCCCGGGTTCGCCGACGACGTGCCGTACATCTCGGCAATCGTGCACCTCGACGAGGGCGTCCGCATGGTGGCCGACCTGACCGGCGTCGGGCCAGCTGGCCTTGCCGCTGGTCTTCGGGTCGTCGTCTGGTTCGACGACGTCGACCAGCAGACGACGATGCCCCGGTTCCGCCAGCTGATCGAGGTGAGCACGCATCGGGGGAAGGTCGCTAGGGCAGGTCACCGACGACGTCGCTACCGCCTATGCAGCATCGGTCGGGGCCGACGGCGTCATCACTCTGACGCCCGTCGAAGCGGGCCGACGGCTGAACGGGGCGCGCTCGCCGCTATCGACGGGCAACGCTGGGGCTCTCGGCTGACTTCAGTACTACGCTCTGCCCGACGGCGGCCGTCCTAGACAGCTTGACGAAGGGAATGCCGACATGGTCGAGCGGAACGAACGGGTCACCAAGGTGGCGCTCGACATCATCGATGCCATCCAAGACCGCTTGGCCGCTCACGACGTGACGCATCAGGAGTACCGGGCCGCATGGGCTTGGCTCATGGGCCTGGCCCAGTCGGGGGAGGTACCGCTCTTTCTCGACGTGTTCTTCGAGTCGATCGTCGAGCGGAACACGTTCGACGGCGTCGCCGGGTCGGAGCACGCCATGCAGGGCCCGTACTACCTCGATGATCACCCGGTCCTCAGCCCGCCCTACTGCCTCCCGATGCGGGACGACGAGCCGGGCGATGCGATGGTGTTCACCGGGGTGGTGGAGGATCTCGGCGGCAACGGGATCGAAGGAGCGACGGTCGACACCTGGCAGGCCGCCAACGACGGGACGTACTCGGGGTTCGTGCCCGACGTCCCGCGGGGCAACCTGCGGGGGATTTTGACCACCGCAGCAGGCGGCACGTTCCGCTTCAGCACGATCAAGCCGGCGCCGTACCGGATCCCCCACGAAGGTCCAACCGGCGAGTTCCTGCTACTGACGGGGCTGCATCCGTGGCGACCGGCCCACTTCCACTTCACGATCACTGCGGATGGGTACAAGCCCCTGACGACCCAGATCTACTTCCGCGGCGATGAGATCATCGACGGCATCGGTGACATCACCAACGGCGTCAAGGACTCCCTGATCGTCGACGTGGGCCAGGGATCCGATCCGACGGTCGCGTCCGAGCACGGCATCGGGCCGACCTACCTCGTGGCCGACGCGACCTTCGCGCTCGACAGCGCCTGATCGAACCGGGGGATGCCCGAGCGCGACGAGCTGCGGCGGGCCGGGCGTGAGGTGCGGTCGCGCTTGGGATTGGGCGACGAACAGGGCGCAGAGCTTGCGCCCGGGCTCACCGATCTCACCGACGAGCTCGTCTTCGGCAGCGTGTGGTCCCGGCCGGGGCTCGAGCTGGAGGACCGGATGGTCGCCACGTTGTCGGCCCTGACTTGCAAGCAGTACGTGCCGCAACTTCACCGCTTCATCGGCGCTGCGCTCCACATCGGGATGTCACCGCGCCTCGTCCAAGAGGTGTTGCTCCACTGTGGGATGTATGCCGGGATGCCGAGCGCTGCGAGCTCCCTCCGGGTCGTGTCCGAGGTGCTGGATCAACTCGACATCCCGCACCCCGTTGACGTCCTCTCCCCCGCTGCCGAGGTCGACGAGGTAGATCTGGAGCGGCTGTACGCCCGGGGACTGGAGACGATGAACGTGTTGCACGACGAGCGGGCCCGAGACGGGTATGCCGCTCCGGACTCAGCGGCCGCCGACCTGTACGACACGGCCATCCACTACCTGTACGGCGAGATCTGGAACCGCTCCGGCATCACGACCCGTCAGCGGATGATCTGCAGCGTCGCCTCGTTCACCGCACTGCAGATGGAAGGCCAGCAGCGGAAGTTCTTCCGCTCAGCCCTCAACGTCGGGCTAGCACCAACCGAGGTCATCGAGGTGATCGCCCAGACTGCTCCGTATTCAGGGTTCCCGCCGGCGCTGAACGCTCTCACCGTTGCCGAGTCTGTCCTGGGAGCCGGCAGCGGTTGACCGAAATGGTGGCGCTGATCGTCGGGGGTGGCACGTATGCCGACGGTGTGATCAACCGTGCCGGCGAAGCTCGTGAAAGAAGCCGTCGACAACCTGCAGCTCACCCGAACGGACGACCTCGTCGTAGACATACTTTCCAACTGCCAGATCGAGCACGCCGAGACCGAACGGCGAGAACACGACCGGACGATCGGTAGGCAGCCCGCCCGGATCCGCCATCACGTCGGTCAACGTGCCGTGCAGGAACTCTCGGTTGCCCGTTTGCTGCTCGGCCAAGTGGGGCGAGGTGTTGGCTTTCAGGCAGTGTTCGACGTCATCGACCACGTTGGTCGAGGCCAGGATTATCTCTGGCGTGAGGTCCCGCAGCGACACGTGGAGCACCAGCGGATTGTGGGCGAACGACGACAGATCGCCGATGTGTGGCTCACCGGCGACAGTGGCGAAGACGACCAGATCGCTCGATCGAATCAACTGGTCAGCGTCGTCGTGCACGGTTATCGGGCACTCGCTGCCCGACTGTTCCAAGTACTCCCGGAATCCGTTCGCACTCTCAGCTGAGAGATCGTGCAAGCCGATCTCGTCGAACGACCAGCCGGCGCCGGCCAAGAACGAGGAGATGTAACGAGCGATCAGGCCCAGACCTACGAACCCGACGCGCGTCGGGCGCGTCCGGTCACGACTGAGCCAGTCGGCGGCCAGGGCCGCCGAGGCCGCCGTTCTGGTGGCGCTGATGATGGAGCTCTCCAGGCAGGCGAACGGATAGCCGGTGTCGTGGTCGTTGAGAATGAGCACGGCCGAGGCCCGGGGAATACCACTCTGCACGTTTTGGGGGAAACTGGAGATCCACTTCAAGCCGTCGACCCGTACATCTCCGCCAACCGAGGCAGGGAGGGCGATGATCCTCGATGCCGGACGGTCGGGGAATTGCAGGAAGTACGACGGTGGGTTGACTGAATCGCCGATGCCGTGCGTGCGGTAGGTGGCCTCGACCAGGTCGATGATCTGGCTCTCACGACCCTGTAGGACCTGCTGGACCTGGTCGCCGGGAATCACCGCGAACGGGGGCACCGTGATCGGCTCGGACCCGGCTGCGGTATTGGCTGCGTTATCGGTGGTGGTCATTGTGCTCAGGCCTCCGTCGTCGGTGAGCAGTCGGCCAGTTTCACGGTGTCGGCCATGGCGACGAGCACGTCGCGTGGTCCGTCGTAGGCCTCTCGACTGTGGGCGGTTCGAATGTTGTCAACCAGCATCAGGTCCCCGGCTTGCCACGGCTCCCGTACGGTGTTGGCGTCGTAGACCTTGTTGAGCAGTTCCACGACGTCCTGACCGATGGGATCACCGTTGCCGAATCGGGTATTGAACGGCAATCCGTCGGCGCCGTAGAGGTCCACGAGGAACTCGTGTACCTCAGGCTCCATCGTCCATTCGCTGAGGAAGGCGATCTGATTGAACCAGCACAGCTCGCCGGTCTTCGGGTGACGCAGCACGGCGTGCCGGCGCTGCCGGGTGCGCAGCCCTCCGTCGGGCTGCCACTCGAACTCGATGTAGTTGGCCCGGCAGTAGGCCTCAACGGCCTCCCGGTTGTCGGTACCGAAGACCTCGGCCACGGATGCGCCGATCTCTCCGTTGTAGGTGCGAGTGAGGATCCAGCCCTCGCGGGCGAAGCGCTCCACGAGCTCCGTGGGCAGAGCCCGGAGCACGGCCCTCGCATCGGCTACCGCTGTCGCGCCGCCACTGGCCGGTGCGGTGAGGCAAGCGAACATCATCAGGCCCGGGAACTCGAGCGTGTAGCTGAGCTCGTGGTGCATGCACATCTGCTGGTGTGACGGCCACGTCGTGGACGCATACACCCCCTCGGGGTGGATCTCTCGGGAGGCGAAGGCCTCCCGGTCCGCCATCAGGTCGGTGGCGAGGTACTGGAACAGGGCGGCGACGTAGGCCCGGTCGTTGAGACCCAGACCACGGACCAGCACGGCCCCGTGTTCGGTGGCGGCGGCCCGGAGGGAATCCCGATTCACGGTCACCCAAGTGGCTACGTCGCCGTTCGTCTCAGCGATCAGGACGGGAGGTCCGCCTGGTTGCTGCTTCACGTCCAGTCGCGTGGCGGCAGATGATGTCGACATTTCGATGTCCTTTCAATCCTGTTGTTTGGATTCGGGTGTTGGTTGGTGGGTGTTGGTTGTCATTTGGAGCTGGGCAGAGAGGCGGCGGCTTGGCCCACGAGCTGAGCCGCACACTGCGGATTGGTTCGCAGGAAGTAGTGATCGCCTTCGACGAGCTCATGCAGGTCGACGCTGTCGGCCACGAGCTTCCAATCGAGGTGGCCGCTCGGGTAGTTGGCCGTCGCCGGATCATCGACGGCGACGACAACCGTGACGGGCGCCGAGAGCATCGCCGACGGCGGGTTTTGCAACATGTCGACGAACCACTCGTGAGCCGAGACGCAGTCGTGCCGGTAGGCGGCGCCGACATGCTCGGCCTGCGGTGCATCGAGGTCTCCGAGCTTCGTGTAGCCGCTGTCGGCGCTCAGCCCCGCCGCGATATCGGCATTGGTCCGGTTCGCTAGTACCTCCATGGCCGCTCGCCGGTCGGCTGCATCACCGGGCAGCTGGGCGCCGAGGAACACTCGGTGCACCTGCACCCCGGCCGCTTCCAGCGCTCTGGCCGTCTCGACGGCCAGAGGCGTGCCCGACGAGTGGCCCCAGATCATGACGCTGGCCAGGCCGCGCTGCGAGATCTCGGCTGCCACCTGCTCGACCACATCGGCCAGCGGGGCGAACGGCTCCCGTTCGGCGGCCAGGTCATGACCGGGCAGCTCGACGGCGTAGACCGCCAGGCCGCTGTCACCCAGCGCTCGAGCCAGGGGCTGAAAGCTCACCGCGTTACCGCCGGCGTACGGGAAGCACACCAAGGCCGAGACCGGGTCGGCCGGCTCCGACAAGGTCTGCAGCAGCTCGGAGGGGCGGGGCGAACCACCGTCGATCAGAGCAGCCAGATCGGCGAGCACGGGATGACGGGTCAGTTCCTTGAGAGTCACCGCACGATCCAAGGCGATCGCCACCTTCACCGCGAGTAGCGACGTGCCACCTCGGTCGAAGAAGTCGTCATTGCGGCCGATCTGGTCCTCGGGGATGCCGAGTACGGTCGCCCAGTGGCCAGCCAGCCACTGCTCGGTTGGCGTCGTCGGGGCGTCATGGCCTCCCTCGACCACCTCGAGCTCGGCTGCGAGCACACGCAGTGTCTTCTTGTCGACCTTGCCGTTGTCGGTCAACGGCAGGCGCTCGCGCCAGTGGAAGGTCGACGGCACCATGTACTCGGGTAGCGATTCGCCGAGCCGGTCCTGGAAGACAGCGGCGTCGAGCTGGCCCCCGGAGTAGAACCCCACGAGCTGTTTGCTCTTGTCGGTGCGCTCGGTGACGACGACCGCACCCTCACGCACCCCGGGCACGCCGAGGATGGCGTTCTCGATCTCGCCGATCTCGATCCTGAAGCCACGAATCTTGACCTGGGCGTCCCGGCGGCCCCTGAACTCCAGCTTGCCGTCCGGCCGCCAACGTCCGTAGTCGCCACTCCGGTACAGCCGCTCGCCCGGCCGCAATGGATCATCCATGAACGCCAACCGGGTGCGGTCGGGGTCATTGATGTATCCCCGACCGACGCACACGCCGGAGAACACGATCTCGCCCGGAGCGCCGAGCGGCACCGGTGAGAGGTGCTCGTCGACGACGCGGATGTCGACGTTGTTGACCGCGGGGCCGAGCGGCACCGACCCGCTATCGGGCGCCCGATGCATGACCTCGTGGTTGGTGTCGTCGGAGGTCTCGGTGAGGCCGTAGGCATTGGCGAGCTTGATGCCCGGCTGGGTGGCGAACCAGCGCTGAGCGAGCTCGAGGGTGAGCGCCTCACCGGTGACCGAAACGCAATGCAGGTCGGGGAACACCCGGGGGTGCTGCTCCAGGTAGGTCAGCAGGACCTCGAGATAGGAGGGTACGACCTGCATCACGGCGACCCGGCTGGCGACGATCTTGTCGACGAACCGTTGCGGGTCGAGCAAGGTGTCCTGTTCCACCAGGAGAGTCCGCCCGCCGACCAGGAGGGCGGAGATCAGTTGCCAGAGCGAGATGTCGAAACATTGGGGTGCGATCTGGGCGACGATTTGCCCCTCGTCGATCTCGAAGTCGTCGATCTTGGCGTAGAGATGGTTGAGCATGCCCCCGTGCTCGCACATCGCCCCTTTGGGCTCACCGGTGGAGCCGGAGGTGAAGTAGATGTAGGCCAGCTGATCGAAGCCGACCTCGATGCCGAGATCGTCGTTGGCATGGTCTTCCCCCAGGGCGGTCTCGACGAAGAAGCAGTCGACGCCGTCCAGGGAGTCGAGGGCGGCTTCGAGCGTGGTGGTGCTCTCGGGCTCGGTGACCACCAGCTCGCATCCGGCACGAGCGAGCGTGGTCGCGATGCGATCGCTGGGGAAGTGCGGCTCGATGGGCAGGTACACGCCTCCGGCCTTGAAGATCGCCAGCACGCTGGCCATCCAGTCGAGATTCCGCTCGGTGACCACTGCCACCACGCTCTCGACGCCAACGCCCCGAGCCACCAGGGCCCGAGCCAACCGGTTGGCCCGGCCGTTTAGCTCCCGATAGGTCAACCGTCGATCGCGGTGTTCGGCGACGATGGCATCCGGGTGGGCGATCACCCGCTGTTCGAACAGTTCGTGGAACCGGCTGTCCGGTAGCTCCGTGCGCGGCCCGGCCAGCGCTTCGAGCTGGAAGCGAAGCTCTTCGGCCGAGAGCAGGCTCCGGCGTCCATGTTCCGCTCCGGGATCAGCGACCATCAGCGCCAGCGCCGCGAGGTGATAGCTCGCGATCCGGGCGGCGAAGCTGGCATCGACGACGTCGGTCCGATACGTGAGGCGCAGCAACCGCAGGCCTCCTGAGGGGCTCCGCTGGCTCAGGGATGCGTCTTGCCTCGCCGGGGAGGAGAGGCCGGCGTCGAGACAGAACCCCACCGAGAGCACCGTCCCGGCCTCGAGCTCGCGAGGTGCCTCCTCGCAGGGATCGAGCATCGTCTCGAAGGACGGCTCGTCGAGCTCCAGCGTCCGCTCGAGATCGCGGACCGGATAGTCGCTGTGCAGCAGCAGCTCCGACTCGGCTCGATGAGCTTCCGCCACCACCGCTCGCCACGATGCAGGTTCGGTCGAGAGCCGGCAGGGCAGCGGATGCCGACGTTGCTCGGCGACGTAGCCGGTCACGATGTCGCGGTCGCCCGACAGTGCGGCGAGCACCTTGGCATGGGCCGCCAACAGCACTGCGCCGACCGTCACGCCCAGCTGGTCGGCCAAGCGGTGCACGCCGACTGCAAGATCGTCGGGAAGGACTGTCTCGTAGTGAGCTGAGCCGGCCACGGGGGCGCTGGTCCACCGGGGAACCGTTGTGAGTCCTCCCGCGGCAAGCACGCCGCGCCAGTAGTTGTCGTTGGCCTCGGCCGTTTCTCTGTCGTCATGCTGGTTGACTGCGGTCATTTCGGTACCTCCTGGGCTGGGTTGCCCGCCCACACGGCTTGCGCTGGGATCTCTTGGCCTTTCATGAGGAACGAGTCTGCGGACAGGACGGAGTCGGCTCCCATCGACACGCCGTAGTGCACGAAGGCACCGACTCCGAGCGTGCAACCGGGTCCGATCGCGGTTCGGTTCGACTTGAACCCGCCGTCTTCCTGCGAATGGCACTGGATAGTGCTGGCTACGTTCAGGGTGCAGTGGTCGCCGATCGAGGCGAGGGCCTTCTCCGTGATGAAGCAGCCGTCGTCGAAGACTCTGGCGCCTATCCGGACTCCGAGCAGTCGCCAGATCATCGTCTTGAACGGCGTCCCGTTGTAGGC
>JAOTYQ010000640.1 GCA_029861725.1 Acidimicrobiia bacterium
CATCGACCGGCCCAAGTAGCGGAAGTCCCCGGCCCCGATCAGGATCCCGTCGACCGCGAACGCGTAGCCATTCACCGGTTGCACCAGCGCCACCCAGACGAGGACGAACATCGTCGCCGACACGACCGCCGGATCGTCGCTGAACACCTCGGCGATCGGGCGCCGGGCGGCCAGGATCACCACGGCGGCCACCACGCCGACGGCCACGTCGAGCTGGATCATCCTCGTCGCGGCCTCCCGCGCTCGGGTCGCCGCCCCGGCCCCCAACCACCGGCCGGTGAGCGCCTGGCCGGCGATGGCCACCGCGTCGAGGGCCAGCGCCAGCGTCGACCACACCTCCATCGCCACCTGGTGGGCCGCCAACTCGGCCACCCCGATCCGGGCCGCCGCCGCCGTCGACAGCGTGAACGACCCGCGCAACGCCAACGTCCGCAGTATGAGCGGCTGGCCGGCGACCAGCAGTCTACGGATCGTGGCCCACACGACGTGAAGATCGACGCCGATCGACGCCGCCCACCCGAGCACGTTCCGGGCGTAGGCGACGCCCACACCGACCTGGGCGATGACGGTGGCGAGCGCCGACGCCCCGATCCCGAAACCCAAGCCGTAGATGAGCACGACCTCGATGACGAGGTTGGCGATGTTCCCCGAAACCGCCAGCACGAGCGGGGTCCGGGTGTTCTGGCGACCGTGGAAGGCCCCGGCTCCAGCCAACGTCAGCAGCAGGAACGGGAGGCCGACCAAGCTGATCGTCAAGTAGGTATTGCCCGCTGCCAGCTCCGGCCCCGACCCGCCGAGCAGCCGTAACAAGGGCCTCGACAGCAACCCGATCAGGAGCGCGAGCGTCACCCCGAGCGCGAGGGCCAGCCACAGCCCCTGCACCGATACCCGGGCGGCAGCTGGCTCGTCGTCGCCGCCCAGCAGCCGGGCCACTGTCGACGTCGTGCCGTAGGCCAGGAAGATCATCAGCCCGTGAACGGTCAGCAGCACCGTCGACGCCAACGCCAGCCCGGCCAGCTCGGACGTGCCGAGATGACCGACGATCGCGGTGTCGGCCAGGACGTACAGGGGCGCCGAGATCAGCGTCCCGAACGCCGGGACGGCCAGCCTCGCGATGTCGCGGTCATGAGCGGAGCGGAGCTTCACCTCCGGCCCACGCTATTGGCCCCGTCGGGCGGGAGCGCAGGGCGCGACGACAGGGGTGTGACTACGGTGGGACGATGACCGATCAACCTCCCAGCCTCCACGACCAGCCGGTCCATCTCGGCCTCGGAGCTACCGCCGATGTGGAGCCGCTGTTCACCGGCGACCTGTCGTGGTACGAGGGCTACGTCGCCCGTCACGGCGGCGACGGGGCCGAAGGGCGCCTCGTGTCGATGCACACCTTCGGCGAGGCGTGGGACGTGTGGGAGGTTCACCCCAACGGCCACGAGGTCGTCCTGTGCGTCGACGGCTCCATCGAGCTGGTTCAGGAGATCGACGGCGCCGAGGTGCAGACCACCCTCACCGCCGGCCAGTACGCCATCAACAGCCCCGGCACCTGGCACACCGCCAACGTCGACGGCGCGGCGACCGCCGTGTTCATCACCGCCGGCGAGGGCACACAGCACCGGCCCCGGTAGTGTCGGTGCGATGCGAGCAGTCGGAGTAACGGAGTACGGGGGACCGGGCGCGCTGCAGATCGTCGAGGTTCCCGAAACCCATGCCGGTCCCGGGGAGGTGCGGATCCGGGTGCATGCCGCCGCGGTCAACCCGACCGACACGTATGTCCGCAACGGTGCCCGGGCTGCCGCCCAGGCCGACAGCGGTCCGCCGTGGATCCCCGGGATGGACGTGGCCGGCGTCGTCGACGAGGTCGGTGACAACGTCGACACCGGCGTCGCCGTCGGCGATGCGGTCATGGGCATCGTCGTTCCCGCCGGGGCGCACGGCGGGTACCGCGAGTCGATCGTGTTGCCCGCCCGGTCGGTGGCGCCGGCCCCGGCTGGGTCGTCGCACGCCGAAGCGTCGACGCTGCCGATGAACGGCCTCACCGCTCGGCTGTCGCTCGACCTGCTCGCCCTGCCGTCCGGATCGACCCTCGCCGTCACCGGCGCCGCCGGCGCCTATGGCGGCTACGTGGTCGAGCTGGCCAAGGCCGACGGCCTGACGGTGATCGCCGATGCCTCCGACGCAGACCGCGAGCTCGTGCGGGGGCTCGGAGCCGACATCGTCGTGCCCCGGGGCGACGACGTGGCCGACCACATCCGCAGCCACGTCCCCGACGGAGTCGACGGGCTAGCCGACGGTGCGGTGCAGAACGAGCTGGTGATTCCGGCCGTGAGCGACGGCGGAGCCTTCACGTCGGTGAGGGGCTACAAGGGCGAGGCCCAGCGCGACATCGCGTTCACCACTACGTGGGTCACCGCCTACGCCGAAGAGCAGGAGAAGCTCGCCGCCCTCGGTCGGCTCGTCGAGGACGGCAAGGTCACCCTGCGGGTGGCTGAGGTCTACCCGTCGGAGCGGGCCGCCGATGCCCACGCCCGCCTCGAAGCCGGGGGAACCCGAGGTCGCTGTGTCATCGACCTCTCGTGACCCCAATCCTGACGAGGTGAGAGGACGCCGGCTCAGGCCACGTTGCTGTGGTCGAGGCGCCACGCGGTGAGGGCCACCGCCACGAGGGCGACGACCAGCGGCGTAGCGATGGCGTAGCCCATGGCCCGCTCGGCCAGGGGCAGTTCCACGTCGGTCATCTTTGACAGCAGCGAGCTCGGGTAGGTGTTGATCGACAGCCGGGCCGCACCGGCACCGACCCGGGCGATGAACAGCTCCCAGATGAACACGTAGACCAGGCCCCAGATCAGCGACCGGCGAAGCAGCAGCCCAACCAGTGTGAACGCCGCGGTGTAGGCCACCGCCGCCAGCGTCATCGACGCCGCCACGGCCGCCGTAGCGTTGCTGTCACCGCCCGATCCCGCCGCCGCCGCCACCGTCAAGGGGACGACGGTCATCGGAACGGCAACCGTTGCCGACGCCAACCAAGCGGCCAGCGCCAGCAACCACCGCGGGTTGGGTCGGAGCCACAGGTATACCAGGGTTTCGTCCTCGACGAGTTGACCCATCGCCGACGACGCCAACACCAACGACAAGATCGGCACCATCAGGCCCAGCCCGTACACCGATAGGAACTCGACGGTGCTGCGCACCTGGCCGGGATCGGGGTCGCGGGCGATCAGCACCGCTAGCAGGATGCTCAGCGCGCTCATCGAGCCGGCCAGGACCAGCCGCCCGGTCGTCAGCTGCTGGTGCAGCAGCAGCCGGTACATGCCCCGCAGCACGGGGCCGTTGCCCGCCTTCGGGGAGGAGGCCGGGGAGGAGGCCGGGATCGTGCCGTCGACCGAGGAGGTCACGCCGGCCCTCCCACGAGGTAGCGGAAGACGCTCTCGAGGTCATCGTCGAGCGGTAGGACTTCTTCGAGGCGCGACCCGTGGTCACAGCAGACAATGGCGATCTGGCGGCGCAGGGTTCGGACGTCGAGGGTGGTCACTTCGAGCTGGCTGTCGTCGACGATGGTGCAGCCCGAGATCGACCCGAGCGTAACCAGCGTGGCCGCCACGGCCCGCGCCCGCTCGCAGCGGATG
>JAOTYQ010000641.1 GCA_029861725.1 Acidimicrobiia bacterium
CTCGGACACGACGATGGCCGTATTCGCCACCGCGGTCGGCGACCTGGCCGCAGCCGGCGCCACCGCCCGCGACATCGAGGTCCCGTTCTATGGCGAGCTGTCGACCGCTGCGTTCCTCGCGTTGCAGTCCGAAGCGTTCGCTTGGCATCGCTCGACGCTGGCCAACCGATGGGCAGACTACGGCCGCCCCACCCGGCTCACGATCGCCCAGGGGGCGCTGCTGAACGGTGGCGACCTGGTGCAGATCGAGCGGGTCCGCCAGATCGCCCGAGCGCAGGTGCTCGAGCTGCTCGACGCCGACGGCCTCGACGTCCTCGTCTCGCCAACGACCGGCTATGCGGCTTCACCGTTCAGCGGGGCGGCCCCCGAGGTCATCTCGACCCGCGCTCTCCACACGCCGGCGTGGAACACGGTCGGGTTCCCGGCGCTGTCGGTCCCGATGGGTTTCGACGACGAGCGCCTGCCCCTCGGGTTGCAGATCATCGGTCGACCCTTCGCCGACGACCTGGTGCTGGCGGTCGGTCACGCCTATCAGCGGGCCACGTCGTGGCACCTGGAGCGGGCGCCGCACCACGCCTGACCCACCAGCGAGGAGGTTTGCCGGCATGGACACCACCGACATCATCTACGAGGTCGAAGACGGCCGAGCCCGGATCGTCCTGAACCGGCCGGAGAAGCTCAACGCCCTCAACCGGCGCATCCAGCAGGAGATCCACGACGCCCTCTGGGAGGCCGACAACGACACGTCGGTCCACTGCGTGATCATCAAGGGCGCCGGCCGCTCGTTCTGCTCCGGCTACGACCTCACCGGTGGCGGGAACCTCGGCGCCGACCGCAGCCCCGATCGCACGTACCGCGGCGCTCGCAGCTTCGACGACGATGTGTGGCAGCTCGAACGGATGCAGCAGTTCCTGCTGCCGCTGTTCGACATGCACAAGCCGAGCATCGCCCAGGTGCACGGTCACTGCCTTGCCGGCGGCACCGGCATCATCGGCCTGTGCGATCTGGTGATCGCCGCCGACGACGCCACGATCGGCTTCCCCCCGGCCCGGGATCTCGGAGTGCTGCCGATCACGACCTGGCTGTACAACGCCGGGCCGCAGTGGGCGAAGAGGCTGATCCTGACCGGCGACACCGTCACCGGGGCCGAAGCGGCCGAGATCGGCCTCGTCCTCAAGTCGGTGCCGGCCGACATGCTCGAAGCCGAGGTCGAGCAGCTCGCCGACCGGCTCGCCATGATCGACCCCGACCTCCTGGCGGCCAACAAGCGGGTCATCAATCTCGGGCTGGAGCTGATGGGAGCCCGGACGATGCAGCGAGTCGCGGCCGAGATCGACGCCCGAGGTCACCTGGCGCCTTCGGCCAAGCAGTGGGTGGCCGACGTCAAGGAGGTCGGCCTGCACGAGGTGCTCCGGCGCCGCGACGCGAAGTTCGGCGACGGCCGGGCCCGGGTCAAGGGCCCGGAGCTCCGCGACGAGCGGGGCCGACTCATCGATCCCTGATCGGCCGGTTGCCATCCGGCCTCGGAGGGTACGAACTACGCTGCACGCTGGCTCCTACCACCGGTAGAGCCGGAATCGTAGCGAAGGGTTCCCATGACACCGCTGATCATCGTTCGGGATGCAGCCAAGGCCGCCGACCGGACCCGCCAGACGCGCCATCCGGTGACCGGGCCGTTGGTCGCGCTGGTCGCGGTGATGCTGCTCGCCGCTGGTTGCGGCAGCGACGACTCGGGCGACGGTGTGGCGATCGTGGAGCCGGGCCGAGCCGGATCGGGGACGACGACGCCGGCGGGCGGCTCCGACAACGATTCGGGCGAAGCCAGCGACAGCGCCGACGATCGAGCCAACGACGACGATCCCGCGGACCCGGTCGACACCGGCGGCCCTGGTGCCGACGACGCCGATCTCCCCGGCGAGCCCTTCGACATCGGCCCGCCTGCCGGGTCGGCGCTCGACGTCGTCGGGGTCCGCTACGACGACGTGCTCAACTTCCGAACGATGCCGAACCCCTCGGCCCCGATCGTCGACACCGTCGCCCCCGAGGCGTCGACGGCGGTCATCGTCTCGTCGGGCGGAGGGCGATTGCTCACCAGCTCCGCGTGGTGGGAGGTGACGGTCGATGGGCAGTCGGCGTGGGCCAACCTCCGCTTCCTCGGGATGCTCGGCGCCACCGATGACATTCTCGCCGAGCTCGTGGCGGGCCTGGCCTCGACCTCGGCGCCGACCGTCGACGAGTTGATCGACGCCATCGCCGATGCTCGTGCCGACGGCCCGGAGCCCCTGGTCGAGCTGGTGACCCCGGTCGAGGGGCTCGACGCCGATGGTGCTCAGGTCACGATCGACGTGCTCGGCATCGGCGACGATGCCGTGAAGGGTGAACGGTTGGTGCTGACCTTCGATCTGGTGTTCGTCGACCCGGACGCCGCTGAGCTCGAGGTCGAAGCCTACGAGCTCGTCGACGCCCAGCGAACCGTCATCTGCGGTCGGGGCCTGACCGGGCAGCTCTGCACCTGAGCGGCGGGCAGCTGCCGCTCACGGTTCGATCAGCGCCGCCGGCGTGAACACCTCGAGGCTGCGGAACAGAGCGAGTACCAGCTCCCGGTCGCCGTCGATGTCGGCGTCGTCGAGGGCGGCAGGCTCGTCTACGGCTTGGGCGAACAGGGCGCGATCGGACCTGACCGACGCGTCGGCCTCGTCGTTCCTGGCGTCGGGGACGTGATGGACGGCGGAGTGGGCGACGCCGAGGACATGGTCCTCGCCGAGGTCGGTGAAGTGCCAGTTGATCACCGCCGCAGCCGGCCCGAATGAGCCCGGGTCGAACCGCACACCGAGCGAGTCGAACAGCTGCTCAGCGGTCATGGCCGTTGTGAGGTTGCGGGTCGGAGCTCGTCCCTGACCTGGGCTGCCTTCCCGCAGCTCCTTGGCTCCCATCAGGTAGGCGTTCCGCCAGGTCGCCGATTCCGACTGGTAGCCGAGCTGCTCCAAGGCGTCGGCCTGGAGCAACCGGGCGTCGCTATGACCCGGGTCGGCGAACACGACGTGGTTGACCAGCTCGGCCACCCAGCGATAGTCGCCGTCGTCGAACGATCGGCGTGCTTGGTCGAGGACTGCGTCGGTGCCTCCCATCAGCTCGACGTACCGGGTGGCGGCTTCGACCGGTGGCAGCGGATCGAGGTGGGCGGGGTTGCCGTCGTACCAGCCGAGATACCGGTTGTACACCGACTTCACGTTGTGCGAGACCGTGCCGTAGTAGCCCTGTACATGGGACTGATCGAACTCGCTGGGGAGGCGAAGCTCGGCCGAGATCTCGGCCGGCAGCGCCCCCTGGTTGGCGAGCCGCATCGTCTGATCGTGGAGCCATCGGTAGAGATCTCGCTGCAGCTCGAGGAACCGGCGCACGTCTTCGTTTCCCCAGCGAGGCCAGTGGTGGCTGGCGAACAGCGTCCCGGCCTGGTCGCCCCAGAGCAACAGCGCTTCCTGGATGTACTTGCTCCAGGCCAGCGCATCCCGGGTCTGAGCCCCACGGATCGGATACAGGTTGTGCATCGTATGGGTGCAGTTCTCGGCCATGCAGAGCAGTCCGGGCCGGTCGCCGCCGGGGAGGTCGGGGAAGAAG
>JAOTYQ010000642.1 GCA_029861725.1 Acidimicrobiia bacterium
GGCGGCGACTCACACCCGGCGAGATTGGCCGCGTCGCCAGTCGATACCGGGCCAGGGTGTCTACCCGAACGACGCGCGACCGGTCCGAGCTGTGCTATTGGGTCTTCGAGGCTGTGACCCACCCGATGGCCAGCTCCTCTGAACGAGCCAACCGTGTCGAGGGTGGGCCCATCGGCGTCTGTTGTTCGCCCGTCAGCTCGAACTGTTGGGGACGTTGGACAGGTCGTGGCGACACCATCGGATCGCAGAACTTGGGCCGCTGCTCGCCCAGGCCGGCCTTGAGGTGTCAACCTGCTGAGCTCACTACCGCTAGCCCGGCGTTTCCGGGCGCTCGGCACGTGCCGTTCTCGGGTGGCGTTGATCGAGGTGCGGTTGTTCATCGAGCCGACCGACATACCTTGCGACGGGACCTCGCTGACCTTGTGGTCCCAGGAATGACCGGCCAGCCTGACTCCTATGAACCGAGAGTCCCGGTGTCCGCCAAACGGGGGGATGCTCACCAGGCTGTCAGTCGCTGGGGTGTTGTCGATTGTGCTGGGCGATGAGCCGTCGAGGATGTCGTTGTCGGACGGGGGACGCTCGTTGGCTTGACCGATGTTCGGTTGAGCCGGGCGTCCTTCCCGAGTAGCGAAGACGGCCGTGGGGGGTGTCGGATCGGGGCCGCCGCTGTGGGGGTGTGTCTATGTTGGTGTTGTGATCGTAGGGGGTGTTGGGGGGCGAGTGGGTGAGTCCGTTCCGGGTGGGATCGTGACGTTTCTGTTCACTGACGTGAGGGGTCAACGCGGCTGTGGGCGGATGAACGGGCGGCGATGGGTCTGAGTCTGGAGTTGCACGACGAGATCTTGCGGGACGAGTTCGAGGCCAGGGGCGGGTATGTGTTCACGACGGCGGGTGATTCGTTTGCGGTGGCGTTTGGTCGTGCATCGGATGCGGTGGCCGCGGCAGAGGCCGTCCAGGTGAAGTTGTCGACCGCGCTTGTCGGTGTCAGCTGAGCACGAAGCCTTCATAGCCGTTCGCGACCACCTTCTCGCAATGCGCCCGGTAGGTGCCCATCCCACCGCAATAGGGCATGAAGACGCGAGGCTTGCCGGGGATGTTGGCTCCGAGGTACCACGAGTTGGCTCGCATGAACATCGTCGGCTCCGCCAGCTTGTTGACGTGTTCGACCCAGTCGTCCTCCGCAACCCGTTCCGCCTCGATCAGTTGTAGTTCCTGCTTGCGAAGGTGGTCGATCGTCTCGGCCACCAGCTCGCAGTGCTGCTCGATGGCGATCGGCATGTTGGTGAGGACCGATGGCGAGCCCGGGCCAGTGATCATGAACATGTTCGGGAAACCGGAGACAGCGAGCCCGAGGTAGGTGCGGGGACCCGCCGCCCACCGATCCTTGAGCCGCTCCCCGCCACGACCCCGGATGTCGATCCGGTTGAAGGAGCCAGTCATCGCGTCGAAGCCCGTCGCGTAGACGATCACGTCGACCTCGATCAGCTCGGCCTCGGTGCGGATCCCCGTCTCGGTCATTTCGACGAGGGGGGCCTCGTTCAGGTCGACGAGCCGAACGTTCGACCGGTTGTAGGTCTCGAAGTAGTCGGTGTCGATGAGGGTTCGCTTCGAGCCGAAGGGGTGGTCCTTCGGCACGAGCATCTCCGCGACCTCGGGATCGTTGACGGTTTCCCGGATCTTGTTCCTGATGAATTCGGCCGCCATCTCGCTCGCCGCGAGGTTCGTCCGCAGGTCGGAGAAGGAGCTGAAGACGAACTTGAAGCCGCCGGCTCTCCATGCCTCCTCGAATATCGCGTCCCGCTCGTCGTCGCTGAAGGCCATCGCGCTCCGGTCGACGATGTCGTACGGAAAGCCGCCGAGGGAGTGCCTGGCCTTCTCGAAGATCGCGTCGTAGTCCTTCTTGATCTCGTCGAGCACGGCCTTGTCGACGGTCTGGTGTCGCGCCGGGATCATGTACTGCGGGGTCCGCTGCAGCACGGTCAGATGCTCGGCCTGCTTGGCGATGACGGGGATCGATTGGACTCCGCTCGATCCAGTGCCGACGACGGCCACCCGCTTCCCAGCGAAATCGACACCCTCATGGGGCCAGGAGCCCGTGTGGTAGGCCTCGCCCTGGAAGCGGTCACGGCCGGGGAACTCGGGGATCTGCCCGTTGGAGAGACAGCCGATACCTGTGATCAGGTATCGGCAGCGGTAGACGTCGCCCCCGTCGGTCGTGACCGTCCAGCGGTTTACGGTCTCGTCGAAATGGGCTGCGGTGACCCTCGTCTCGAACTGGATGTTGCGGCGCAGGTCGAACCGGTCGGCGACGTGGTTGAGGTAGCGGAGGATCTCCGGCTGCTCCGGGTACTTCCCGCTCCACTCCCAATCCTGCATCAGGTCACGGTCGAACGCGAAGCAGTACATGTACGACTCAGAGTCGCAACGCGCCCCCGGGTAACGGTTCCAGTACCACGTCCCGCCGACATCGTCGCCGGCCTCGATCAGCTGCACGTCGAGGCCGAGCGTGTCACGGAGCCGCCAGTTGAGGTAGAGCCCGGAGAAACCTGCCCCGATCACGAGCGCATCGAGCTCGCGTACCCTCGTCGCTGTCATCACGACCTTCTTTCGCTGCCTTCGCCCTCCGGCGAGCGTACGACATCGGCCGAGCCACCTGCGATTTCGGACCTTGACGGGCTCAAGGACCGCCGACCGGCTGCGGCCAGACCGGCGGCACACCCGATCCCGAGCAGGGCGACCCCGGAGGCGATGACGAAGGGGATCGCGAACGAGCCGCTGGCCTCGGCCACCACGCCAGCGAACGGCGGCCCAACGAGTTGGGAGACGCCGAACACGAGGGTCAACGTCCCGAAGGCGGCGCCGAATGCCCGACCGTCGAGAACGTCGGCGACGACAGCCCCGATCGTGGTGGGCGTCCCTGCGACAGCGAACCCGAACGCGACTGCGGCGACGATCACGGCAGCGGTTCCACCGTGGAGCGTCAGGAGGGGTGATGCGGCGAGGAGGAGGAAGCCGGCGGCCATCGTCCGGGGCCGACCGACATGGTCGGAGACGCGACCGAAGAGAACACCGCCAGTTGCGCTGGCGATACCGGTGAGAGCGAAGATCGTCGACGACGCCGATGGCGACCAGCCCTGCTGTTGTAGCTGAGCAACCAGGAAGTAGAAGTAGAGCGAGTACGAGAGGCCGAACAGGCTGAACCCGGCGAGCAGCCAACGCCATCCTGGCACCGACCGAAGCACGACGACACTCACCCGTGCCGCGACGTCGGTGGCGGGTGGTAACCGCACGAGCGTCACCAGCCCGACGAGCACGACAACCGCGACGATGGCTTGGATCCCATAGACCGGGCGCCAGGCACCGTCGTCGCCCACCGAGGCTCGGACGACGTTGGTGAGGGGGCCGGCCACAACGATCCCGAGCCCGATGCCCGAGCCGACGAGCCCGATGGCGAGTCCACGGCGGGCGGGTCCCACCGCCGTGGCCGCGATGCCAGGGGCGGGCACCCACACCCCAGCGCCACCGAGGCCAGCTACGAACATGGCGACGGCGAGCACGCCGAACCCCGGCGCGATCGTGGCTAGCGCGAGGCCGGCGGCCGAGCCGGTGAGACCG
>JAOTYQ010000105.1 GCA_029861725.1 Acidimicrobiia bacterium
CAGGGGCTTGATGCTGTGGGGCTACCAAGAGTTGAACTTGGGACCTCACCCTTATCAGGGGTGCGCTCTAACCAACTGAGCTATAGCCCCGAGCGAGGTCCAACGCTAGCGCTCGAGCGGGCTGGCGGCTACTCATTACGCCGGCGGCGGACCCGAACGACCTCTTCCTCAACCACGGTCAAGCGGATCCCGCCAACGAGGTCGGAGATCAGGTTGAACACCACGACGAGCAGCACGACCATCACCGAGGCCGCCAGCGTGAGGATGCCCGCAATGACCATGGCGGCACGGAAGACGACATCGCCCTTGATCTCGTAGGTCTGGTAGTCGCCGATCTCGCGGATGAAGCTCTCGATGTTCTCGATCGTGCCGGCGGCCACGGCGGCGTTCCAGACGAGCACGCTCGCCAGGAGCAACGCAGCGAAGAGGCACAAGAAGAACAAGACCGAAAACGTCAGCACCGACCACGGGTCGATGTGGCGGACCACCCGCCGAACCTTGCGAGCCCGCATCCGGCGGGTCCGCTTGAGCAGCCCGGAATCGAGGAGGTGGGGCATCCGGGCCGCCAGCTCTCCTTTGGACGCGGTGGGACCACCGGCTCGGTTGGTGACGATGGCACCACCGGCAACCCCGGCAGCATCGATGACGGGCCCCGGCGGTGAAACGGGATCACCGACGAGCGGAGGCGGCGGACCGGTGACCCGTGCTTCGGTGACGAGCCCATCGCCCACCGGCAGCTGCGCGCTGTCGGGCGGGGTAGGGGGCGGCTCGGTGATGATCGTCTGGGCAGCCAGAGGGCCACCGAGGATCCCGGCGTCGACAGACAAGGTGTCGGCGACAGGAGGGGGCGGCTCGTCGAGCTCGTCGAGGATGTTCGGCACGCCGCGTGAGCTCTGGTCGTCGAAGGAGCCGGCCGGCAACGGACCGGTCTGATCGACCGAGCCGACGGGCACCGGTCCGGTGGCGTCCGCCTCGGCGAGGATCGTCTCGGCCGCGATGCCACCGTTGTCCGACGGCCGCGGGTAGATGTCGAAGTCGACGTCGACCGGCCTCACGCCCGAGGAATCGGCATCGATCAGCTCGGCCGGGTCGGCATCGTGATCGAACCCGACCCCGAGATCGGATCCGTTCGAGTCGACCCCGTCGACCCCGTCGCCGTCGGCTGCCGGCCTTGAGCTCCTGTACGTCCGTGGGCCCTTGCCCTTGCCTTTGGGAGGACTCATCGAATCGTCAACCTTGGCGGTGGAGGTCAGATCGGATGGGCCCTGAACAGCCCCATCGGTCGGCAGCAGCCCGCCAGGAGCATCGATCGACGAACCGTCCGCCGACCCCGCCTCGGTGCCCGACCAGTCGAGCGCATTGCCGCTGCCGTCATCGATGAGCACGGTTGACGGATCATCGGCCATGCCGGCGGTCGGCTCGAAGCCCAGCGCCGCGACCAGGGCGTTCTCCACTTCGGGAGCCCCCGCTTTCGTGCCGTCGTCTGCACTCATACGTGGTAACGAGTGTAGGCCCGTGGCGGAGGGTCACAAGGTCACCCTGAACATCCTTTTGGCCGCGTGGGTAATACTACCCGCGTCGACCAATCATCAACCTAGCGTCGACCGAATCTAGGGCCCGGAGGCCGGTATCGAGACCCAATCGAGCCGGGCCCAGGCCTCGGCTCGCACTCCGTCGACGGTCACGACGACCCGAACGTCGTCGCCGATCGACTCGAACACGACCAGCACCGCCCCGTTCCGGCCGGCCAGCTCCTCGGCCCCCCGTTCACCTTCGAACACCCCGGCCAACGCGGCGGCGTCGGCCGCCGCCTGCGCCCTCGCCCTTCGGGCGGCCTGCGCGCCGAGCGTCGACACCACCAGCATCATCACGACGGCAACGGCGAGCATCACCGCCACGATCGGTACGATCGAGCCACGTTCCTCGTCCGTCATCGGACCTCACTTCCGCGGCAACGCCGCACACCAGCTGCCCGGGCTCGGCCCGCAGCTCGGTCAGTCGGGGGAAGCGAATCGAGGACGAGGTGTGGAGCTAGTCGCCTTCGGGAGCGTTCGGAACGTCGGCCCCAGGCTCGGCGGCGCTCGGCTCGCCTTCGCCGTCGACCGAGAACAGCCGGGCGACAGCCGAGACCTGGTCGTCAGCGTCGAGGTTCATGACCCTGACCCCTGTGGCGTCGCGACCCTGCTGCGAGATGTCGGCCACCGCGGTCCGGATGACGACCCCGGCGGCCGAGATCAGGAGGACCTCGTCGTCTGCGGCCACGAACATCGCCCCGACGACCTGGCCCCGCTGCTCGTTCACCTTGACCGCCCGCATGCCGAGCCCAGCCCGCCCCTTGCGGCTGAACAGCTCCGGATCGGTCCGCTTGCCGAACCCCTCGCTGGTGATCACGAGCAGCTCGGTGTCGCCGGCGAACACGTCGCACGACACGAGCTCGTCGCCATCGCGGAACTTCATGCCCCGCACCCCGGCTGCGCTGCGGCCCATCGGCCGCACGTCGTCTTCGGAGAACCGGAGCGCCTGACCCTGACGGGACGTCATGAAGATGTCGTCGGTGCCGTTCGTCGGCACGACGGCCACGAGCTCGTCGCCGTCGTTGAGCTTGATGGCGATCAGCCCGCCCCGCAGCGACGAATCGTAGGCGGTGAACAGCGTCTTCTTGACCCGACCCTGGCGGGTGGCGAAGAACAGGAACCGGTTGGTCTCGTAGTCGCGGGTGTCGACGATCGCCTGGATCCGCTCGTCCGGCTGCAGCTGGAGAAGGTTGACCAGCGCCATTCCTCGCGACGTCCGGCTGGTGATCGGGATCTCGTGGGCCTTGATGCGGTACACCCGACCCTGGTTGGAGAAGAACAACAGGTAGGCGTGGGCGGTGGTGTGGAGGAGGTGGGTGA
This sequence comes from Acidimicrobiia bacterium, assembly GCA_029861725.1. Classification (GTDB taxonomy): domain Bacteria; phylum Actinomycetota; class Acidimicrobiia; order Acidimicrobiales; family SZUA-35; genus CADEDH01. Next base: position 2,895 of record JAOTYQ010000105.1, read on the forward strand.
CGAGATCCTCCTCCCCGTCCTTGAGCTTGGCCCCGGTCACCCCGCGACCGCCGCGGCCCTGGGTCCGGAACTCCTCGGCCGCCACCGATTTGACGTACCCGCTCGACGACAGCGTGACGACGAGATCCTCGTCGTCGATGAGGTCTTCGATGTCGAGCTCGCCGGGATCCGGCACCAGGGCGGTGCGACGCCCGTCGCCATGGGCGTCGCGAATCTCGGTCAGCTCGTCCTTGATCACCTGCCGTAGCCTGCCGTCGTCGGCGAGGATCGCTTCCAGCTCGGCGATCGTTGCCTGCAGCTGGGCCAGCTCCTCTTCGAGGTTGGCCCGGGCGAGGCGGGTGAGACGGTGGAGGGGCATGTCGAGGATGTAGTCGGACTGGATCTCGCTGAACTCGAACCCCTCCCCCATCAGGCGCTGCCGGGCCTCGGCCCGGTCTTCGCTGGCCCGGATGGCGGTGATGATCTGATCGATCAGGTCGAGCGCCCGAAGCAGGCCCTCGATGATGTGCGCCCGCTTCTGGGCCTTGTCGAGCCGGTACTCGCTCCGCCGCCGGACCACCTCCCGCTGATGCTCGACGTAGGCGACGAGCGCCTCGCGCAGGTTGAGGGTTCGGGGGATGCCGTCGACGAGGGCGACCATGTTCACGCTGAACGTGGTCTGCATCGGCGTGTACTTGAAGAGGTTGTTGAGCACCACGAGCGAGGTGGCGTCGCGCTTGAGCTCGAACACGAGGCGGGTCTGGCCTTTGGCCGACTCGTTGCGGATCTCCCGGAGCCCGGTGATGTCGCCCCGCTCGACCAGCTCGGCGGTCTTGCGGGCGATCTGGTCGACCGAGGTCTGGTAGGGCACCTCGGTCACCACGATCTGGTCGTGCGTCTTGCCCTCGACGATCTCGGCCACCGCCCGCAACCGGATCGAGCCCCGACCGGTGCGGTAGGCATCGCGAATGCCGACTCGGCCGAGGATCTGGGCCCGGGTCGGGAAGTCGGGGCCCTTGATGAACTCCATCAGGTCGCCGGGGGTGGCGTCGGGGTTGTCGATCAGGTGGATCGTGGCGTCGATCGTCTCGCCGAGGTTGTGGGGTGGGATGTTGGTTGCCATCCCCACCGCGATGCCCTGGCTCCCGTTGACGAGCAGGTTGGGAAACCGGCTCGGGAGCACCGTTGGCTCCTCGTGCTTGCCATCGAAGTTCTCCCTGAAGTCGACGGTGTCCTCGTCGATGTCGGCGAGGAGCTGCATCGCCAGGTTGGTGAGCCGGCACTCGGTGTAGCGGTAGGCGGCCGGAGGGTCGTCGGGCGAGCCGAAGTTCCCGTGGGGATCGATGAGGGTGTGGCGGAGCGAGAACGTCTGACCCATCCGTACGAGCGCGTCGTAGATGGCGCTGTCGCCGTGGGGATGGAAGCGGCCGATGACGTCGCCGACGACGGTGGCGCACTTCACGTGGGACCGGTCGGGCCGATGGCCCGAGTCGAACATCGACCACAGGATCCGCCGATGGACCGGCTTGAGGCCGTCCCGGGCATCGGGGAGCGCCCGGGAGATGATGACCGACATGGCGTACTCGAGGAACGAGTCCTCCATCTCGGCCTGGATCTCGATCGGCTCGATCCCTTCGGCCGGTTCGACCAGCTCGTCGGGGCCGTCACTGGGAGGTGGCGTGTCACTCATGAGAACTCGTTCGTCTCGCTCAGATGTCGAGGAAGCGGACGTCGTCGGCGTTGGTCTGAATGAACTGCTTGCGGCTCTCGACGTCGTCGCCCATCAGCACCGCGAACACCTCATCGGCGATCGCCGCCTGCTCGACGGTGACCTGGAGCAGGGTGCGCCGCTCCGGGTCCATCGTGGTTTCCCACAACTCCTCGGCGTCCATCTCGCCCAGGCCCTTCAGCCGTTGGAACTCGGCGTTGGGGTGCTCCACCAGGTAGGCGTCGCGGGCGGAGTCGTCCTTGAGGTACAGCTTCGACCGCCCGACCTCGGTGGAGTACAGGGGCGGTTGGGCGATGTACACGTAGCCGCCTTCGACCAACGGCTTCATCTGGCGGAAGAAGAAGGTGAGCAGCAGCGTGCGGATGTGGCTGCCGTCGACGTCGGCGTCGGCCAGGAGCACCACCTTGTGGTAGCGGGCCTTGCTGATGTCGAACTCCTCCTCGCCCAGCCCGGCCCCGATCGCCTGGATCAGCGAGATGATCTCCGCGTTCTTGAACATGCGGTCGACTCGGGCCCGCTCTACGTTGAGGATCTTGCCCCGGATCGGGAGGATCGCCATCGTCCGGGGGTTGCGGGCCTCCTTGGCCGAACCGCCGGCGGAGTTGCCCTCAACGATGTACAGCTCCGACTCACGCGGGTCCTTGCTCTGGCAGTCGGCCAGCTTGCCGGGAAGGCCGGCGCCATCGAGGGCCGACTTCCGGCGGATCGTCTGGCGGGCCTGGGTGGCGGCGATCCGAGCCTTGGCCGCCTGGCTCGCCTTGTTGACGACGGCCCTGGCTTCCTTCGGGTTCTCCTCGAACCACTCCCGCAACTTCTCGTTGGTGGCCTTCTCGACCAGCGATCGGACCGACACGTTCCCGAGCTTCGACTTGGTCTGACCTTCGAACTGCGGCTCCTGCACCCGCACCGAGATGATGGCGGTGAGCCCCTCGCGGATGTCCTCCCCCTGGAGGTTCTCTTCCTTCTCCTTGATGAAGCCCTTCTCCCGGGCGTAGGCGTTGACCGTGCGCGTGAGCGCGGTGCGGAACCCTTGCTCGTGCATCCCACCCTCGATGGTGTTGATGCCGTTGGCGAAGCTGTGGATCCCGTCGGTCTGGTACCCGGTGTTCCACGAGAACGCCAGCTCGACCGCTTCGCCGTCGCCCTCCTCCTCGAAGTGGCCGACCTGGTCGAACAGGGCTTCCTTCGAGCCGTTGAGATGGCGGACGAAGTCCCTGATGCCGCCGTCGTAGCGGAGCACGACCTCCTCGAAATCGGGGTCGCGAGCGTCGATCACGTGGAACTCGAGCCCGGCGTTGAGGAACGCCATCATCTGGAACCGCTCGAGGAGTGTCTGGGTCCGGAACTCGACGCCTTCTTTGAAGATCGTCGGGTCGGGCCAGAACCGCACGGTTGTCCCGGTGCGGACCCCGGCCCCGTTCGACTGCCCGTCGGCGGCCAATGGTGGTGCATCGCCGGTGACGATCAGCTTCTGGTCGGACATGCCACCATCGCGAAACGACAGGAAATGCCGCTTGCCGTCGCGATCGATATCGATCTCGACCTTCATCGACAGGGCGTTGACCACCGAGACGCCGACACCGTGGAGGCCACCCGACACCTTGTAGCCGCCGTCGCCGAACTTGCCCCCGGCGTGGAGCACGGTCAGCACAACCTCGGCCGCGGTCAGGTCCTCGTACTTGGGATGAAGGCCGACCGGAATGCCCCGACCGTCGTCGACCACTTCGACCCCGCCGTCGGCCCGGACGGTGACATCGATGCGGCTGCAGTACCCCGCCATCGCCTCATCCACAGCGTTATCCACAACCTCCCAGACCAGGTGGTGGAGACCGGTAGGACCGGTCGAGCCGATGTACATCCCGGGACGCTTCCTGACCGCCTCCAGGCCCTCGAGGACCTGGATGTCAGCGGCGCCATATGAGTCCTCTGACCTGGGGATTTGTTCGTTTTCGATGGTGGAATCGTCCATGTGATCTCGCGCTCCGCCGAACGGAGCCCTCGGCTTTCACCGGCTCTTCAGCCTACCAGCTGCCGGGCCCGCGAAGACGCAGGTCAGCCCTTCTGAGCCCTCGATCTGTGAGGAGACCGGGCGATGGCCCCCGGTCGTCAACGCAGGGTGCGGGCGGTGACCCTGGAGACGACGACGTCGGGGAACACCTCACCGAACCGCTGCGTGATCTGTGCTTCCATCCAGCCGATCTGGGCCGCCCACGCAGGATCGTCGCAGCCGACGACCAGAACCCCGTCGATCAGCTCGACGGGCCGGGTCGCCGTGGCGAGGGCCGGTCCGACGATCTCCTCCCACCGGTCGGCGAGGTCCGACAGCACGTCGACCGGCGGCGCCCCGAGGTGCTTCAGGAACAGCTCGAGCCCGTGGCGCAACGGCTGGGGATCGTCGGACCGGCCCATGTCATCCGGCCCCGACCAGCTCACCGTCGGCGGTGAGGGCCAGCACCTGGTCGGGCACCGCCGCTGGCGGGAGCTCGCTGGCGCTGGTGATGATGCTCTGGCCTGTCGGCAGGTTCGTCAGCAGCGCACCAGCCCGGCGAGGATCGAGCTCTGAGAGCACGTCGTCGAGCAACAGCAGCGGTGCTTCCCCCAACCGGTCGGTCACGAGTCGATGACCGGACAATCGCAGCGCAAGCGCCAACGTCCGCTGCTCACCCTGCGAGGCCTCGGTCCGGGTGGTCAGCCCACCGAGCCCGAGGCGAAGCTCGTCCCGATGAGGTCCGAGGAGGGTGACGCCCCGACGGACATCGTCGTCGCGCCCGGCGACGAGCGCGTCGGCGAGGCCTGGGCCCGACCATGAACGCTCGTAGCGGGCCGACAGCGGGGTCGGGGCGCCGGCCAGCATGGCATAGGCGTCGGTGATCAGCGGCAGGAGCGACTCGACCAGTGCCTCCCGGCGCCGAGTCAGCTCCTCCCCCGCCGACGTCAGCTTGGCGTCCCACACGTCGAGGGTCAGCGCCGCCGCGTCGTCGAGACGCCCGTGCGATTGCCGGAGCAGGGCATTGCGCTGACGCAGGATCCGATCCAGATCGGTCACGACCCGATCGGCGGCCGGGTCGAGCGCGACGAGGATCTCGTCGAGGTACGTCCGCCGCAACGCCGGACCGTCCTTGATCAGCGCCAGATCGTCGGGGCCGAACACGGTGACCCGCACCGCCCCGAGCAGGTCCCGCGTGCGGCGGAGCCTCTGCCGGTTGACCTGAGCCCTCGTCTTGCCCTTGGCGAGCTCCAACTCGATCAGCACCTCACGGTCGTCGCGTGTGCCCTCGGCTCGCACCACTGCCGACTCCGCCCCTTGCCGCACGAGGCTGTCGACCGGGGCACCCCGGAACGACTTGAGCGTGGCCAGCATCCCGAGCGCTTCGAGCAGGTTCGTCTTGCCGACCCCGTTCGGTCCACAGATCGCAGTGAGCCCGGTGGTGAGCGAGAGCTCGAGGCGGTGATAGCTGCGGAAGTCGGTCAGCCAGAGACGATCGATCTGCACTGTCGATCACCCCTCGAGGCGCCGGCGACTGCGCACTCGCTGCTGGTTCAGGAGACGCGCACCGGCATCAGCAGGTACAGGAAGTCGTCGCTCCCCACCGCCCGGACCAGCGCAGGCTTCAGCTCGTCGATCGTGGCCAGCACGATCTCCTCGGCTGGGGCGACCTCCACCCCCTCGAGGAGGTACTGGGGGTTGAACGCGACCACCAGGTCGCTACCGACGTAGGTGCTCTCCAGGCTCTCCCGGGCGGTGCCGACGTCTTGGGTCACCGCGACCAGCTCCATCCCGTCGGTCGACATCTCGATCCGGATCGGGGTCGACTCCCGGGCCAGAAGCTTCACTCGACGCAGCGCGTCGAGAAGCTCTTCTCGGTTGACGGTGAGGCTGTTCGGATGCGACTCGGGGATGAGGCCCCGGTAGTTCGGGAAGTCACCCTCGATCAGGCGGGTCACGAGCTTGACGGCGCCGACCTCGAACGAAGCCTCGTTCTCGCCGAGGCGGAGCGTCACCTCGTCGTCTTGGGCGAGCACCCGGTTGAGCTCCCCGAGAGCCCGCGACGGGATGAGCACGCTCTGGCCCTCGGCCAGCACCGACACGCCCGACACGTCGCGCATCGCCAGGCGGTAGGAGTCGGTGGCGACGAGCCGAAGCCCGCCGTCTTCGGCGGCGAGCAGCACTCCGGTCAGGATCGGGCGAGAGTCGTCGGACGACGCAGCGAGCACGACCTGCTTGAGGGCGGCAGCCAGCTGATCGCTCGCCAGCGTCACCGGCTCGACCTCGAGATTGCTCAATTGCGGGAACTCGTCGCCGGCGATGAGACGGATGCTGAACTCGCTGCGACCGGCCCGGATCGTCAACGACTCGTCCTCGGCGGCGAATGCCACCGCCCCCGGCTGCACAGCCCGGACGATGTCCGACGCCAGTCTGGCCGGAATGATCGCAACGCCGTCGGACTCTCCCGACACCGTCACCGTGGTCGCGATCGTAAGATCGAGGTCGCTGCCGGTGAGGGTCAGATCGTCGCCGCTCAGCTCGGCTCGAATACCGGACAATCCTGGGAGCGTGCCTCGACCACTGACGGCTCGCCCCGCAATGCCGAGCGCTTCGACGAGTACATCTCGTTCACATCGGAACTTCACGGCATGAACTCCCTTGATCCGCTTGTTGTCCTCATTGCTACGAGTCTTCCGTTTGAACTGGTGGTAGTGGGTAATAGGAGCTGTGGACTGTGGATCAACCAGCGTTCGACCAGTTCACAGCCCCTGTCACTATCCAGAGCCTCGATCGTTGATCCCCACCGGACCGGTGTGTGGCGAGCCGGGCTGGGGATAGCTGGCAGCGTATCCACCGATGGTCGGCCTCCTGTGCACAGTAACTCGGGCACCATGCACAGCTCACCGGGCGCCGTGCACAGGAGCTTGGGCGCAGTGCACAGCTACTCCGATGCGTTGTGCACACAGCTGTCCCGCTCGGCACAGTCCGCGGCATCAGTAGTCGCCGGCCTGGGCCTCGGTCCGGACGCGCTTCTCCAGCGTCATCACATCGTTGTAGATCTGCGAGCGCTCCTTCATCAGCGCCGAGATCTTGTCGCAGGCGTGCATGACCGTCGTGTGGTCGCGGCCGCCGAACTCCCGGGCGATGACCGGGAAGCTGAGGTCGGTCATCTGACGGGTCACGTACATCGCCATCTGCCGGGTTATGACAAGCGGCCGGCGGCGGGATTTGCCGGTGAGCTCGTCGATCGTGAAACCGAACTGGGCGACCGTCGCCTCCAGGATCATGCCGACCGTGATCGGTCGGGGCTGACGGTCGGCGATGAAGTCGCCGAGCACCTGCTCCGCGATCTGGCGGGTCATCGTGTGACCGTTGAGGGTGGCGAACGCCGTGACCTTGTTCAGTGCGCCCTCGAGCTCGCGAATGTTGCTCGTGATATTTGTGGCGATGAACTCGCTGACCTCATTGGGTAGCACGTGACCGTCGCGGTCGGCCTTCTTGCGGAGGATCGCCATCCGGGTCTCGATGTCGGGCGGCTGGATGTCGGTCAGCAGTCCCATCATGAAGCGGCTCTTGAGCCGGTCTTCGAGGGTGGGGATCGCATCGGGTGGACGGTCCGACGACAACACGATCTGACGATTCGAGCCGTACAGATCGTTGAAGGTGTGGAACAGCTCCTCCTGCAGCGAGTCCTTGCCCTCGATGAACTGGATGTCGTCGACCAGCAGCACATCGATCTGGCGGTACCGGCGCTTGAAGTCGTTGCCGGAGGAGTTCTTGATCGAGTCGACGAACTCGTTGAGGAACGTCTCGGTCGACACGTACAGCACCTTCAGCCGGGGATAGACGTCGTTGACGAAGTGCTCGATCGCTCGGAGGATGTGCGTCTTGCCGAGACCGGCTGCGCCATAGATGAACAGTGGGTTGTACGACCCGCCCGGCCGCTCGGCCACCGACAGGGCTGCGGCGTGAGCGAATCGGTTCGACGGCCCGATGACGAAGCCGTCGAAGGTGTAGCGATGGCTCGGGTCGGCCGCAGTGTCGGGCCCGTCGTAGTCGAAGCTCGGATCGGCGGCGAGGGCGGCGGCCACGCCCCCATGGGGTGGCGTCATCCCCGACCTCGGGGTCGGCGTCCCGTTCGGACGCTCGTAGGTGACGTCGGCACCGTTGTCGGCGAGGGTCAGGTCGAGGTCGGGCCCGTCCCGTCCCGCAACCGCGTCGAACAACGTCGGGAGGACGAGCTGGAAGTCTACGGCGAGGTCATGCCCAGCGGCTTCGGCCACCGCGTCTTCGACGAGTGGCCGGTAGCGGCCATCGACCTTGTCGCGAATGATGCCGTTGGGGAGGCCGAGGATGAAGCGGTCGGCGGTCAACTCGAGCGGAGCAGCCTGAGCGAACGTGCTCTGCCAGACACCGTCCGAGACCTGGCTCTTGAGGAGATCGGCGGCATCTGTCCATAATTGCTCGGCTGCTAACACGATGTCTCCACCAGCGGTTTCTCCCCAATTCCCACAGGTTTTTCCACAATCCTCGGCGAGCGGTTCTGCCCTTGACCTGACGGGGAACCTGCTCCGTTTTCCACCCGGCCTCGATTGGGGACGCTTGCCCTCCGGACAGCCACAGTGCTCCCGGGGCAGACCGACGGTAGCACTGCCGAGGGCCCCCGCCCACCCCCAGCTGTGGAAAAGGTGGTTGTCCCAGGCAACTGCGGTACGATCGAAAACTCGGTCCGGGTACGGGCCGAGCACCTAGCCGTGTACGACACGTTCGGACCGCTCCGGAGACCTACCTCGGGAGACCAGCAACCGGGACGCCAGCATCGGGAGACCGGTGGCGGGAAGCCCGAGGCGCCTGCCGACCAGCGGTTCCGGCCTGTCGGGCACGAGTCAACACGGGTGACCGCACCCCCTCGCTCGCCACTGGGTCTCCCAGGTAGGGAATGGGCCCGGGTGCTCGCCTCAGAGATCTGATCAGTGCCGTGAGTCGGCCTGAGGGAGTGTCGTTTCGTGAAGCGTACGTTTCAGCCCAACAACAGGAAGCGGGCCCACAAGCATGGGTTCCGCGCCCGCAAGGCGACTCGGGGTGGTCGCGCCGTGCTGCGCGCCCGCCGGGCCAAGGGTCGCCGCCGCCTGAGTGCGTGATCTGGAGGATCAGGAGACGAGCGATCTTCACCGAGCTACGGTCCGAGGGGCAGCGGGTGCGCAGTGGCGGCGTTCGCATGACGTTTTGTCCACAACCTGATCCTCAGCCCCTGGTGGCCTTTGCATTCGGGAAGAAGTTCGGCAATGCCGTCGAGCGCAATCGCGCCCGACGACGCCTGCGCGCTGCGTTCGAATCGGCCTGGGATCCGGACTCCGCTCCTCTCGGCGCCTACCTCCTCGCGGGGGACCGGTCGGTGCTGTCCGCCGAGTTCTCCACCGTGCTTGCATCGGTGAGCGGATGCTTGGCACAACTAGCGGACACGCAGGGAACCGGTCGGCGATGAAGTCGGTCCTGTTGCGGCTGATCCGCATGTATCAAGCCACCTCCTCGGTTCGTCGACCCCGCTGCCGCTACCTGCCGACCTGCTCGGCCTATGCAGCCGAGGCGATCGAGCGCCACGGTGCCGGTCGAGGTACGTGGTTGGCCCTTCGACGTGTTGCCCGCTGCCACCCCTTCGGGTCGTTCGGTTTCGACCCGGTACCGGAGAAGTAGACCATGTTCGAACCCATCGCCAGGGTGCTGGCATTCTTCTACTCTCTGCCGGTCGTCGGCGGGTCGGTAGGGATCGCCATCATCTTGTTGACCGGAGCAGTGATGATCCTGCTCATGCCGCTCACCCTCCGGGCCACCCGATCGACGATCAAGATGCAGGAGGTGCAGCCAAAGCTCAAGGAGCTGCAGAAGAAGCACAAGGACGACAAGCAGACGCTCAACGCCGAGCTGATGGCCCTCTACCAGGAGAACGGCATCAACCCGGTCGGTGGGTGCCTGCCGATGGTGGCGCAGCTTCCGGTGTTCCTCGTGCTGTTCAACGTGTTGCGGGGTTTGTCGCGGCGTGTGTCGGAGGCCCCCTTCTACGGCATCTCCGAGCAGGCTCGAGCCCAGGTCGGCGGGCCGTCGATCCCCGGCGATACCTTCGACCCCCGCTACCTCAACACCGATTCGTCGCTCTACGTCGACCTGAGCCAGGAGACCGAGATGTCGTTCGGTCCCTTCGACCTAGCCCAGCAGGCACGCGACGTGATCCAGAGCGACATCGTCGCCGGCATCCCTTATGTCATCCTGATCGCCTTCGTAGTCGCCACCAGCTTCTATCAGCAGCGGCAGGTGTCGTCACGGCGCAACGGCGCGATCGGCATGAACCCCCAGCAGGAGATGATCCTCAAGGTCCTGCCGCTGGCATCGGGTGTGTGGAGCTTCCTGTTCCCGGCCGGCCTGGTGCTCTACTGGGCCACCTCGAACGTGTTCCGGATCGGGCAGCAGAGCTACATCACCCGGGCCTTCTACGGCGACAAGAAGCACGCGATCGCAGCGAGCGGCGACGGCTCGTCGTCATCCAGGGATGACGACGGCGACCATGATGACGACGCCGGCGCCCAACGCCCGTCGAAGTCGCCGGCCGGCGATGCCAAGTCCGGGGCCGGCACCTCCGGTTCGGACAAGTCCGGGGCGAACCGGTCCGAGCCCGGGAAGAACGGGGGCAAAGCCAGCGGGAAGAACAAGGCCAGCGGGAAGAACAAGGCCAGCGGGAAGAACAAGGCCAGCGGGA